>JANPIG010000957.1:0-7361 GCA_031424875.1 Cytophagales bacterium | reverse complement strand
CTGTTCCAAAATTTTTAAAGACTGAAAGATAAACTTCGTCCCGACCTGAATTCTTTGCCACCAATTCTGCTAATTCTACTCCCGAACCCACGCATACGATATCGATGTCTTTGGAGGGACGGCTCAGAATCAAATCTCGCACGAAGCCACCTACTACAAAAGCCCTTATATTAAGCTGTTTAGCTGATTCAAAAACTAATTTGAAGATAGGATTTGTATGTAATGTATCTGTGAAATTCATAATTTAATAGTTACTGCACTAAAATTAAACCTAACAAAATTAGACCACGGATTATACGGATTTAACAGATTTACACTGATTTTAAATAATTTTATCTGTGAAAATCAGTCCAATCGGTATAATCCGTGGTCTAATTTTATTTTCTAATAAATTCAAACTCACCACCCAAGCCCAATTTTACAATCTGTGAAGGTTGCGGATTCTTATTTTCTCCTTTTGGGTTATGCAAAATATAGTCCACCCCATTGATTATTTCAGGCGAAATATTTTCAAATTTTGTGGGCGAAGGTTGTCCAGACATATTGGCAGAAGTGGATACAAGGCCTCTTTCAAACTTATATACTAAGCCTTTGCAAAACTCATCTTTCACTAAACGAATAGCAATTGAACCATCTATGCCCATCAATTTAGAAGGTAAAGATTTTCCTTTTGGATAAATGACCGTTAAAGGTTTTTCGGCAAATTCTACTAAGTTCCACGCAATCTCTGGCACTTCTGTTACATATTCTGAAAGTTGTTCTATTTTGGAAATCAATACGATAAATGGTTTATTATCAGTACGTTGCTTCAAATTAATGATTTTGTCGATAGCCTTTTCATTACGGGCATCGCAGCCCAAACCCCATAAGGTATCAGAAGGATGAAGGAGAATATCGCCTTTGCGGAGATGTTGAATTGCTTCGTGGTACACGGTGTTTTGATGATTATTTGAGGTACAAATTTAAGGCTTTTTTTCGGTAAACGACTACAAACGGACAGGGCTGTCCGTGCTACATAATCATTTCGCCCCTTGAATCATGCCCGTTTTTTCTTTTTGATAAGATAATTTTCGAATATAAAACGCTTCTCTTGGAGAATCGTCCGACTTACGACTTTCAATTTTACGAGTTCCCCACGTTACAAAATTTTGGTCGTACCAAGCCGCTACTTCTGCCTCTTCGTCGGGTTTAGATTTGTCATCAGCTTTTAGCTCAAATTCTTCCCTTTCACCCACGTGTTCACTCCCTTGAATTTGCTGTAAATTCACTTTCCCTTTTTTCAAAAACGCTAAAAGCCATTTATCATCCAACTTTGAAACTTGGATTTGCTCTACTAAATCATCCGTCTCCAAATTGTCCATTACCAAGGCATTATCCCACAGAATTTTGCCTGTTTTGTCAAATTCACAAATCACAGCGTGCGTAAAATGATATTGCTCTTGATAGTTTCTGTTTGTAGAACGATTTACAAAAGGTGTACTCAAAACCACCGAATTATTGCGGGGTTGTGAATAATAAATTTCTGCTAACAAAAGTGAGCCTTTCTCAGTCTCTATTAGGTTGTGAACCAGTAACTTATAGCTAAAATTAGGCTCTTTGCCTTCCTTCTTTTTCTGTTCAATTTTTTCCTTCATTTTCTCCTGACGCTTTGGCGACATAAAGGCAAAGAAATTTTTTAAATCACCAAACTTGATAATGCTTGTCCCTTTTTCAATGCCTTCTTCCAAACGAGTAAGGTATAATCCCTTCGAGAATTCGTTACAATTATTTGAGAAATTACCCACCAAAAGCGTCTCCTTTTCATTGAGCGGCAACATTTTTCCACTGATAAAACTTAGACTATTTCCGTTCTCATCGGGTACGTGTAAGGTGCGCAAAGATTTGCCTTCCAAAGAATAACTCTGAATTGCCAAACCGCAAGTGCGTTTACGCCTCTCTTTCACGATAACGTTTATCTCATTTCGTTTGTTATCAACTTCTAAGCCATTGATTTCTAAATGGTTATCATACAGTCCGTGCAGTACAGTTCCTTTTTTATGAAAGAATGAGAATGAAATAACAATCGGTTTATCGTAATAATTGCCGCCCAAAAAGGCTGTATTCTCCAAGACTTTAAAGAATTCGATATCTACATTTCCCAATAAACTCCCCTTGAATTCATCAATTTCGCCATGTTCCAAGTCTAAGCGGATGATATTGATTTTGGGTGTTTCGGGTTCGGCAAAAAGCCAGAAAAGATAGTTTTCATTTTGGTAAGACATCACGGACTCGTAGCCTCTTTCTACTTCAAAAACAGTTTGCCAACGTTCCTTCAAATTCTCATCAAATCGGTAAAACGTCCAATTAGCAATACTTTTATTGAAATATCCCTCCTTTTGCAAGGTCAATAACATTCCCTTCTTCGCTAAAGGCAAGACCGAAATGTTTTCCGTAAACTTAGAATCCTTCAACAATTCTACCTGTGCCACTTGGTTGAGTTGGGCATACGTAATATTGGTAAAAAGACTAAGAATAAATATTTTGAACGTGCGTTTCATCGGACGGAAAGTTTTTTGATTCAACAAGTTACAAAATTGAATGTTTAGAGAAAATAAAATAGGGTAAATTGCTATGAATATTTTTTTTGATTTTTAATAAATATTTACCAATATTGTATATTATTTACCAAAATGGTAATTTTACAAGAAATTAAATCGTTTAATGAGAGTAATTACAAAAGGAACATTAAGAGACTTTTGGGAGAAATACCCAGATTCGGAGCAAGAGCTCAAATATTGGTATGACAAAATGAAAGATGCTGATTATGATACTCCTAACGATGTAATTGAAGATAATCCTAAGACCGATACTGTGGGAAATAATAGAATTGTCTTCAATATTTGTCATAATAAATATAGATTAATTGCGGTGTTTCGATATAAGTTACAAAGGATTTATATCAGATTTATTGGAACTCATAGAGAATACGATAAAATAGAAAATATTAAGGACATTTAAATTTATACAAATATGCAGACAGTATCAGAAATTAAATCGGCTTTAAAGCCCATCAAAGATAAAATTCAATACAAAGAATATTTAAAAATCATTGACCAATTGATTGACTGTGAGGAAGATAGCCTCGAAGAAGAAGTCTTGGAGTTAGTTTCAATATTAGTGGAAGATTACGAAAACAAACATTATCCAATTGAAGCACCAGACCCTATTGAAGCCATTAAAATTAGAATGGAAGAAGAAGGTTTGAAGAAAAAAGATTTGGCAAAATATTTTGGAAGTGCCAGTAGAGTTTCGGAAGTATTGAATAGAAAAAGACCTCTTACGCTTGATATGATGCGAAAAATCCATCAAGGAATGGGGATTTCTGCGAAAACGCTATTGGCTATTTAATGTCTCGGCAGTCAGACGGATAATTACAAATCTTACATAATGATTCTCAAAGTATAGTATAAATATTTGATTACCTTTCAAAAAAACTAAAAAACCATGAAACAAGAAATAATAAATCTGTATGATGAATACACGCACAAACCGCTTTCGAGAAGCGAATTTCTGAAAAAGTTAAGCCTTCTTACGGGTGGAACGACGGCTGCTTTGACAATTTTACCCTCTTTGGAAAGTAATTATGCTATAGCACAAGTTGCTGAAAATGAATTATTTACGGAATATGTAACCTACAAAGTTAGTAATGGAGACATGAAGGCTTACGTTGCTCGTCCGAAAGAAATGAAGGCGTATCCTACCGTTATAGTTATCCATGAAAACCGAGGATTAACTCCTCACATTGAAGATGTTGCTCGTCGTGCGGCACAGGCTGGTTTTTTGGCAATTGCCCCAAATGCTTTATCGGTAGTGAGTCCCGTCCCTACCAACGAAGACGAAGCCAGAACGGCATTTTCGCAACTAAAAGCCGAAGATAATTTGGCGAATTTTATTAAGGTTTTTGATTATTTACCTACTCGAAAAGACTCAAATGGAAAGATTGGTTGCGTTGGTTTTTGCTGGGGCGGAGCTATGGCGAATAGCTTAGCAGTTGCCGTGCCGAACCTTAAAGCCGCCATTGCTTTTTACGGTCGCCAACCTTCCGCTACTGATGTTCCGAAGATAAAATCAGCCGTGCAGTTACATTATGCCAGTCTGGATGAAAGAGTAAATGCGGGAGCAAAAGAGTATGAAGAAGCCCTAAAAACCAACGGCCAAACCTACGAATTGTATTTGTACGAAGGCGTAAATCATGCCTTTCACAACGATACCTCGGCGGCACGATACAATGAAGCTGCCGCTAAATTGGCTTGGCAAAGAAGTATTGATTTCTTTAAGAAGTATTTGGTTTGAGAGGACTGTTTTTTGTTTTTATCTTTGGGGAAAAATTTGAATAAACGAAAAGAGAAAATACAATAATGGCAAAAGACATCTACCACGATATCGTCATAGAAGCAATTGAAAAAGACGGTTGGACAATCACAAATGACCCTTATCGTTTAGCTGTTTTAGGGCGAGATGCGCAGATTGATTTGGGAGCCGAAAAGATGATGATTGCAGCCGACAAAGGCGTTGAAAGAATTGCCATAGAGATAAAGAGTTTCATTAATCCGTCTTTTACTTACGATTTTCATTTAGCTTTGGGGCAGTATCTCAATTATATCCTTTTATTAGAAGAACAAGACGCTGAACGTGAACTTTACTTAGCTGTTTCACAAGAGGTTTATGATACTAATTTCCATCATTTGACTGTTGAAAAGGCAATTCAGCGATATAATCTAAAAATTGTAGTTTTTGACAGTGAAAACCAGACCATCACATCATGGATAAAATAACAAAGTATCAGAACTTGATTATTCAAATTTTAGAAGAATATGCTTCGGTAAAACCTGCTAATTTAGAAGACCAAGAATATCAGGTTATTGCCGATACTAAACGTAATCATTACCAATTAGTGAGCATGGGAAGACACAAAAATGCCTTTTTCCACAACACTGTCTTTCATTTGGACATCAAAGACACGGGTAAAATATGGCTTCAAGTCAATAATACTGATTGGGATATTACGGAAGCACTTATCGAAAATGGTATTTCAAAACAAGAAATTGTTTTGGGAACACTTAGTCCTAATTTGAGGAAATTTAGTGGGTATGCTGTTACGTAGATAGTAATTGTGGTCATTAACAGAACAAAAAAAGTGGTCGCCCATAAATCGACCACTTTTTTATTTTTATCTTTGGGGGAAATTAAATAGAAAAGTTTTTAGGTAAAAATCCTGAATTAGTAAATTAGAAAAAATGAAAGGGATATTAGATACATCAAACTCCACATATCGCCAACTTATGGGTAATGGATTACGTTTTGAAATACCAAAATTTCAAAGGGATTATTCATGGACTTCTGAACAATGGGATGATTTATGGCAAGATTTTATTAATCTTTTGACCCAGGATGAAACAGAACACTACATGGGATATTTGGTTTTACAGACAAATGATAATAAAAACTTCCAAATTATTGATGGTCAGCAGAGGCTAACAACCATGAGTATTATTATTTTGGGTGTATTGAAATGTCTTAACGATCTTGCAGAAAATAATATTGATCAATCTGATAATACAAAAAGGAAAGAGACCCTCTTAAATAGTTATATTGGAGTAATTAATCCTGTGACACTAATTTCAAATAATAAATTAAAACTTAATCGAAACAATGACGAATATTATCGTTCAAATATGGTTTTGCTTAGAGATTTACCTGTTAGAAATACGAATTCCTCAGAAAAATTGATGAGGGATTGTTTCAATTGGTATTATGAAAAATTAAAGAAAAAATTTACAACTGGTGAATCTTTGGCTGAATTTATTGATTCGATTGTGGATAAATTGTTTTTCACGGAGATTAAAGTATCAGACCAATTAAACGCTTTTAAGGTATTTGAAACCCTCAATGCGAGAGGTGTACAACTTTCATCATCAGACTTACTAAAAAACTATCTTTTCTCATTAGTTGATGAAAATAAAGAAAATAATTATGAAATTGAAGAGTTAGAAAATTTATGGAGTAGCACATTAGGAAAATTGGGAGGTAATAAATTTGAAGATTACTTACGATATTATTGGAATAGCTACAACAAAACTGTTCGTAAAAACTATCTTTTTAAGACCATTAAAAAAAATATTGTCTCCAAAAAAGACGCTTTTGATCTTATTAGATCATTAAGAGACACTGCCGATATATTCTTAGCGATACAAGATTCTGAGGACGAACTTTGGAAAAATACTTCGGAAATAAAAAATGCTCTGTATGAACTTCGTTTGTTTCAAATTAAACAGACTAACTCACTTTTTATGGCTGGATATAAAAATTTAGACCTTAAAAATTTTACTAAACTGGTAAAGGTTTGTTCAATTATTTCTTTTAGGTATAACATTATTGGTGGGTTAAACCCAAATGAGCAAGAAGAAGTATATAATACAATTGCTTTGAAAATTACTCAGGATAAGAATTTTGAAATTACCGATTTGCAATCAATTTATATTTCTGATTTAAGTTTTGAAAATGACTTTTCGATAAAGCAATTCAGAAATACATCCAGAAATCATAAAATTGTAAAGTATATTTTTTCAAAAATCGAACTGTATAAATATAGAAATGAGATTGACCCTGAAAGTGATATATACACTGTAGAACATATTTTGCCAGAAAGTGCTGACGAATCTTGGGGAGAGTTTTCAAATGAAGAAGTCAATCGTTCAATATATAGAATAGGAAATTTAACATTACTCGAAAAAAAACTAAATAGAGATGCTGATACTAAGAACTATGAGCATAAAAAACTAATATTTGAAAAAAGTAACTGTAAACTGACCCAGAATATACCCGAAACTTTTGAGACTTGGAACGAAGACAAACTTTCTGCCAGACAAAAGAAATTGGCAAAAGATGCAAAATCGGTTTGGAGAGTTCAAGAGCTTGAATAAGTATAAATTTAATGCAAGGGGTAAAACTACTACCTCCAATACGAATAGAATTACAAAAATAAATGAACATAGAAAAAACAATACAAAACCACATTGCCGCTGCATTAAAAGCGGAGTTTGACGTAGAAGAAAACAATATTTCGTTACAACCTACCAAAAAAGATTTTGAGGGGTCATATACCTTCGTGGTGTTCCCTTACGTGAAAGCAATGCGGAAGTCGCCCATAGAGTTGGGGAATGCTATCGGTAATTATCTCGTGGCAAATTCGGGCGTGGTGTCTTCCTTTAATGTGGTGCAGGGTTTCTTGAATCTTTCCATCGCTGATTCGGCTTGGGTAGATTTATTTACGGGTATTTTCAAGGATAAAACCTTTGGGCAATTACCTGATAAAAACGAAA
>JANPIG010000956.1:0-1387 GCA_031424875.1 Cytophagales bacterium | reverse complement strand
ATCGGTTGAATTATCATACATTACCCGTGGATCAAATAGGAACCTAATGATTTCTTCCGACAGTATCATTGTGACTATAAACGACGAAAGACATAGTTACAAAATGATAGCTTCTAACTGGAAAAAGGTAGTTTTTGCTCTTAAAAAAGTCAATTTGAAAGGTATTAATGCCTTAAAAAGACCCAGCACGAAGTCCTTTTCAGATGGGGCAATGGCAGCACAATTAAGTGTAATTACATCTTTAAAAAAATATGAGTCTTCTAATTTTGATGACAACAAGCCACCCATGAAATTGGTAGGTATTATTGATACCATGAAGTCGGTTTTGAAAAATACAAATTCGGAAATTGATTTCTAAAAATAATCAGACCACTGATTTGGCCGATTTTAGGGATTTACACTAATTTTTATCATTAAAATCTGTGCAAATCTGTTTGATCAGTATAATCAGTGGTCAAATACTTCTCTAAAATCAATGGTCAGTTACTTTAACTACTTGAATATTAAAAATCAATTTCACCTCTTCGCTTACTACTATCCCTCCTGCTTCAGTTACACCATTCCAAGTCAAATCAAAATCTTGACGATTTATTTTGCCCGAAATTTCGAAACCGGCCTTAGTATTTCCGTAAAAATCGGTCATAATTCCCCCAAATTCAACCTCTAATTTTACAGGATTTGTTTTATCTCTCATCGTTAAGTTTCCTTCCAAAACGTATTCATCACCACTTTTTTTAGTAAATGACGTAGAAACAAAAGTCAATTTTGGGAATTTTTCAGCATCAAAAAAATCACCTGATTTTAAATGACCATCACGCTGTTCTTGTCCTGTTGAAATACTATCAATATCTGCCGTGAAGTTGATGGATGCACCCTCAAAATCTGTGTCATTGACCGTATTTACGGTACCTTCATACGTTGAAAAACTACCTGTTACGGTCGAAATCATTAAATGTTTTACTTTGAACTGCACTTCTGAGTGCGTTGGGTCAATATTCCATTGTGCCATGTTAGTAAAGAGTGTTTAGTTTTAATGTATATACATTTAATGTCAATACATCTAAAATAAGATTAGAGTTCATTTTTTTGGAAATATTATTAAAAATATTTTTTTTCTCAAAATTGGGTTTATTTCTTAAGCGAAAATCTTAGCATATAACCCTCTCCATTTTTCCCTTCCGAAGCAATAAATAAATCTCCATTAGGGGTAAAGCAAATACCTTCAGGTTGTAAAAAGATGTCAGGATTTAATGAAATAAGTGCTTCTTTATGTCCTTCTTCTGCTAAAATTAACAATTTTTTGCCATCTGAAGCAATGACAAAAACTTGTCCTGTTGTGGGTGACACTGCAATACCAGATGGTTTAAATTTCTTGCCGTTGGCATCG
>JANPIG010000955.1:0-2353 GCA_031424875.1 Cytophagales bacterium | reverse complement strand
GATTTACTCTGCCTAATTTATGTGAGCCTTTGATGACTTGCAAGCAACCATTTTGTTTATTAGCTTCTGTTAAGGCAACCATTACCGAAATTAATTGATCAGGAAACATAAATTGGTTTTTATACCAATAACCATAATCTTGATGCCACTCCCATGCTCCTCCTACTCGGGGTTCTTTTTGCATTAATTTAGAATGAAAATGACATATTGGAGCATCAGAATTCAATAATTGAGCTACTGAATTTACAATTCTTGCACTGCGTGTCATATATCCGAATGTATCATTGCCTGGTGTAAACCATAGCGTAAGTTTAGTCTTTTTGCCCGATTGGTCATTCAAATCTATTGCATTTTTATGTATTGTATTATCTTCAATCGCTATTTTATACAATTTATTTATTTCATCTCTTGAAAAGAGATTTTTCTTGATTATATATCCATCACGGTGGTAAGTTGCAATTTCTTCGTTTGAAAATAATAAGTTTTCCATGTTCTTAATTGTAATTTTTTTACTGCAAGTTGCGATTATATTTAGGTAAGTACAACCAGTTTCATATTCAGTTTTAATACTATTTTGTAAATTTAATGCCAATAAATTCATATATTTGTCATGTAAATACCATTTTAAAATATATTTGATGAAACCTTTATTGCAGAAACTCCCTTTACCTGCTGATTCTTCCTTTGTTTTAGTAGATTTTGACGTCCCTTATTTTGAAACACCCTGGCATTTTCATCCTGAATATGAAATAGTTTTGGTAACGGAAAGTACAGGGCAGCGATTTGTGGGCGAACATATAAAGGACTATAAGCCAGGAGACTTATGCCTGATTGGGCCAAATGTACCTCATCTTTATCGCAGTCACGAAGAATATTATGTTCAAAATTCTGGGCTTCGTGCCAAGTCTATCGTGATACATTTTAATGATATTTTTTTGGGGAAAGATTTTTTCAAAGTTCCAGAGATGTCTCATATTCAATCACTTTTTGAAAAATCAAATCGAGTTTTAGATATTATGGGTGAGTCTAACCGATTCATTACCAATAAGTTATTTGAAATGTTTCATGAAAATCCAACGAAGCGGCTTTTATCTTTATTAGAAATTTTAGATAATCTTGCCCGTTCAGAAGAATATGATTTATTGACTTCTGGAAATAGTTTTGGCTTAAATATCAAGGATTCTGATCGAGTAAATAAGGTTTTTGAATTTGTAATGAAAAATTTTAAAGAAGAAGTCAGATTAGGTGAGGTAGCAGATTTAATATCTATGTCTGAAACTTCATTTTCAAGATATTTCAAGAGTCGAACTAATAAAAACTTCTCTGATTTTCTTATACAAATACGAATTGCCCATGCGTGTAAATTATTAGTAGAAGACAAAATGGGAATAACAGAAATCTGTTATGAGTCAGGTTTCAATAATCTCTCAAATTTCAATAGGCAATTCAAAGAAATTATGAACATGACCCCTTCGGTTTATCAAAAGGAATTGTTGAAGGCGTAGGAGGTTAGCATATAACTGGGCGTTCCTCTCGGAGACTGGCTACCCATAAAATATCAAAAAAGGCTTCTCAATCTCTTGAAAAGCCTTTTTTATTATAAAAAACATTTATCAAAACTTACGCTGCTGCTAAAGCCTCTGCACCACCTACGATTTCGAGGATTTCGTTGGTAATGGCTGCTTGACGAGAACGATTATATTGTAATTTTAATTCTTTCAATAATTCACCCGCATTATCGGTTGCTTTGTCCATGGCTGTCATTCTGGCCCCATGTTCAGAAGCATTTGATTCTAAAACAGCTTTATAAACTTGCAATTTCAAAGCTTTTGGCATCAATTCATTAATAATTTCTTCTTCCGAAGGTTCAAAAATATAATTAACGGTTGATGCGGGTTTGTTAGCAATTTCTTTCTTCTCAACTACTGGCAACATTTGCTCGGCAGTTAAAATTTGAGTGGCTACGTTTTTGAATTGATTATAAACCACTTCAACCACGTCAAATTTACCTTCAGCAAAACCATTCATAGCATATTCTGCTGCTTCACGAACTGCCGCAAAGCTCAAACGGGTATAAATGTCAACAAATTTAGTATCAACATTATAAGCACGACGAGCAAGATATTCACCACCTTTCTTACCAATTGCCAATATTTCAACATTGCCTGCCGCTTGTTGTGCAGCATATTTTTCGTTGATAAGGCCTACGGTCATTTTACCTACATTGGCATTGAAAGCACCGCAAAGTCCACGATCAGACGTTACTACAATAATTAAAACCTTACTGATTTCACGTACTACTGTGTACGGATTTTCACTTGCACCCTCAGCATTTGCTGATACAGTAGCAATC
>JANPIG010000954.1:0-6948 GCA_031424875.1 Cytophagales bacterium | reverse complement strand
CCTGAACCACTCACACCCGTTATCGAAATCATTTTCCCCAAAGGCAATTTTAAACTTACATTTTTAAGATTATTACCCGTTGCTCCCTTGATAATCAGTGAGTTACCATTTCCTTTTCTTCTTTTCTTCGGAACTTCAATGCCAATTTGTCCACTTAAAAAGTTTGCCGTTGTCGAGTTATTTTTCAAAAATTCTTCGGGCGTGCCTTGTCCCACAATTGCCCCGCCGTGTCGTCCTGCCCCAGGTCCAATATCCACAATATAATCCGACTCCAACATCATGTCTTTGTCGTGTTCAACGATGAGGACAGAATTGCCCAAATCACGCAAATCTTTGAGGGCTTGAATCAGTTTTACATTGTCTCGTTGGTGCAAACCGATGCTTGGTTCGTCCATGATATACAATACGTTGGTCAGTTGCGTACCAATTTGCGTAGCCAGACGAATACGTTGGGCTTCTCCGCCAGAAAGTGTTCGTAATGAGCGATTTAACGTCAAATATTCCAAGCCAATCCCCGTCAAAAAGCCAATTCTTTTTCTAATTTCCTTCAAAATTTCTTTGGCAATTACGTTTTGGCGTTCATTCATTCTTGGCTCTAAATCCGTAAACCATTCCGCTAATTCGGTAATATCCATTTCGGCTAATTGAGCAATATTTTTATGGTCAATCAAGAAATGAAGCGATTCTTTTTTCAAACGTAAACCATTACAATCTGGGCAAGTATTGATGACCATAAAGTCCTTTATCCAGTCTTGAATCTTCTCAGACCCACTTTCTTGCTGACGTTTTAAAAACGTTACGATGCCTTCGTAAGTAGTATTCCAATCCGTTCCTTCATATTTTTTGGAAGGCACAGGCACGGGAGCATCCGTTCCGTAAAGCATCATTTCGATGGCTTCGGCAGGAAATTTTTCGATAGGCGTTTTCAAGTTCACTTTGTAAGGTTTCAGCAACACTTCCAATTGCTTGAAAATCCACATATCACGATATTCGCCAATGGGGGCAATGGCTCCCTTTTCTATACTGAGCGTTTTGTCGGGTAGAATAGAATCTTCGGTAATTTCCTCAACCTTGCCCAAACCCTGACAAGTAGGACACCATCCATAAGGCGAATTAAAGGAAAAATTATTGGGCGAGGGTTCATCATAACTGATACCCGAAACGGGATCCATGAGGAATTTAGAAAAGTTACGAATCTCATTTTTCTCATTACTAATCATCATTACCCCTTTCCCTTGATTCAGAGCTGTTTGTACGGATTGCGACAAACGAAAACGGTCTTCGGTCTTGACGATTATTCTATCAATAACAATTTCAATATCGTGAATTTTGAAACGGTCGAGTTGCATTTTAGGCTGAATATCCATCACTACGCCATCCACACGCACTTTTGTATAACCCAATTTTTCTATCTGCACGAACAATTCACGGTAATGCCCTTTACGTCCCTTCACAACGGGGGCAAGGATAATCAATTTTTGATTTTGATATTCTTGCAGAATTACGTCAATGATTTGGTCGATGGATTGCTTCACCATTTTTTCGCCCGACACGTAGCTAAATGCTTCACTTGCCCGTGCATAAAGCAAACGCATGAAGTCATAAATTTCCGTAACTGTGCCGACAGTCGAGCGTGGATTTTTGGAAGTCGTCTTTTGTTCAATCGAAATCACGGGCGAAAGTCCATTTATTTTATCGACATCAGGGCGTTCCATATTGCCCATAAAACTCCGTGCGTTGGCAGAAAACGACTCCATGTAGCGACGTTGTCCTTCGGCATAAAGTGTATCAAAAGCCAGCGAGGACTTCCCTGAGCCAGAAATTCCTGTGAAAACTACCAACTTATTGCGTGGAATAGTTAGGTCAATATTTTTAAGATTATGTTCTCTTGCTCCGAGAATTTCAATGTGGTCGAAACCAGTGATATCTGAATTATTATTATTTGCCATCTAATTTTTTTAATCTGTTATTTTTATCAGGAATTAATAAATTCGCTGAAAACAATCTGTCTTAAATGTAACGCAAGACAGGAGAATAAAGTTAAACAAAAACCCACGTTTTTGGCGTGGGTTTTTTGGGTTTTTATTAATTAAATCCCGATTGAGATTTCTTATGTAATCGTTTGGCAGCATCAATTTTTTGGTCGATATTTTCTGGGGTAATTGTCGCTTTTTCTCCTTCCCAATCCATAATACTTGCTAATTTCATTATTTTTCTTTCCATATGATAACATCTTGTTTTGGAGAAATATCTAATATTTCAAAGGTAATATTGTTTTCACAACTCCTCTAAAATCCCCAAAACCAAATTAGCTGAATTATAGGCGGCTATTGAGGCAAAAGTATTCATATCTAAATGAGCTTTTGCGTTAGCATTATCACTAATACTTCTAATGATTAAACAGGGTATTTTCAACTGGTAACAAACCTGTGCTACGGCAGCTCCTTCCATCTCAGCGGCATCGGCTTTTAGTTGGGTTTTTAGCTGTTCTACTTTCTGGTTTGAATTTACAAAAACATCGCCAGTTGCCACTATTCCCGTCATTACCTTCACATTTCTGCCTAAAACGGTTCGATATTTTGTTCGCCCAGAAGCCTTTTGTGCCTTCATCAACAGCATCGAGTCAGCAGGAAAATAGAGCGGATTTCTTGCTTTTTGCATAGGGTTAAAAGTCTGCCAAAGTACCATTCCCGTAGAATCTATTTTACCAAAATCATGCTGAATAGAGAACTTTGCCATCACAATATCGCCGGGTTGGATGTCTTGATTTACACCTCCTGCAATCCCCGTAAAAATGAGTTGTTGAGGTTGCCAATTCATCAAAAGCATCGTGGTTGTCATGGCAGCATTTACCTTGCCTACGCCCGTGAGAGCCACCACTACCGAATGTCCACGCAACTCGCCTGTGAGAAAGCGAATCCCCTTCAAATTGACGATTTGTTTATTTTGGAGAGAATCTTCCAAGAGTTTTACTTCATCACTAAATGCACCCAAAATGGCTGTAATAGGCTTTTGAGCTTGAATTTTTATGGAAAGTATGATAAGAATGAGCAAGATTAATTTTTTCATATTTCAGAGTTTAGTATTTATTTTTACAGAAATTATTCTTCACACAGCACATATAAATCTCCTAAATTTCTTCCCAAACCATCATAGTCCAAACCATAGCCTAATACAAATTTGTTTTCTATTTCAAACCCAACGTATTGAATATCAATGGGTTGTTTCAAGGCTTCGGGTTTTTGGAATAGTGTAACGATGGATAAAGAAGCGGGATTTTGGGCTAATAATTGTTGTTTCATTTCAACCATAGTAAGTCCTGTATCTACAATGTCTTCTATAACGATGATGTCTCGACCTTCAATATTTTCAGTCAATCCTAAAATTTCAACCACCTTTCCCGATGATTCAGTGGCTTGGTAAGAAGAAACCCTTAGAAAAGTAATCTCGCAAGAAACCGAAACAGATTTCATCAGCTCCGCAGCAAACATAAACGAGCCATTCAGAATCGCTAAAAACAGGGGACATTTTCCTTGATAATCTCTATTAATTTCAGAAGCTAAATCACTAATACGTTGTTCGATGACTGATTTTTCAATAAAAACCTCAAAATGTTTATTGTGAATTTGAATGGGGGTGAGTTTCATAAAATGTTTAAGCGTTTTTATTTTAAGAACAATATTAATACAAAACTCACAGAATTTTAACGTTCTGTGAGTTTTTGGAAAGTTATACTACTGAATAAATGTATCAAAGATAACCCTGGCACTTTAGGGATACAGGATACAAGAATTGAAATTTCTATTAAAATTTGGATTCCCAAGTATGTGTTTACTAGATAGTCTCACTCTTTTTAAACTAAATACCATTTTCATTGGCAAATTTTATCAATTCGGCAGTGGTAGAAGTGCCTAATTTGAAGTGGATATTCCTACGGTGTGTTTTGATGGTATGATAACTCAGAAACGTTTTCTCTGCAATTTGGTAGGAATCTAACCCCCCTTTCACTAATCCAATAATTTCTTTTTCACGGGCAGTCAAAGAAAATTTTTTGGCCAAATCATCATTTTGATTTTCTTCAATTTTCTCATTTAATTTAGGATCAAAATAATTTTTGCCTGACATAACTGTCTGAATACCAGTCAATAAATCTTGCTTTAAAGAATTTTTTAAGATATATCCATGTATGCCCGTTTTCAAAGCCTCTTTATAAATTTGAGAGTCTGAATACATAGTAAGCAAAATAATCTTAATGGAAGAAAAGTTATTCAAAACTTCTTTTGCTAATTCAATACCATTTTTGTCAGGAAGATTAATGTCTAAGAAAATCAGGTCAGGAGAAAGCCTATGGATTTCGTGGAGAACATTATTAGCTTCATATACTTGTCCTACTATTTCCAAATGTTGTTCAGTACTCAATAGACTTTTCAACCCATCATTAAAAAGGGGGTGGTCATCTATCAACAAGATTTTTATTTTTGTGGTCAGTAACATACGGAATTTCAATTGTAATCATGGTACCATTTCCTGAAGTATCCAGATTTATTTTACCATTCAAATAATTTACCCGCAAGTTAATATTTTTCAGTCCATGTCCTGTCATTTCTGCAGGGTTTTCTTTGAAACCTATGCCGTCATCTTCCACCGATAGATACAAAAAGTTTTCAAAATAAATTAGTTGGGTTTCTATGCGCTTGGCGTGTGCGTGTTTGAGAGCATTATTTATCAATTCTTTAGCAATTCTAAAAATGCCTAACTCGGTTTCCCAAGGTAACCTTTTTTCATGGCCCGAGTGTAAAAATATTACTTTCTGAGCAATTTTATTCATAAGAATAAATTCGTTTAAAATGGTGACTAAACCCCGATTTTGCAACATTGTAGGCATTAGATTATAAGCAATTAAACGCAAATCTTCAATTGCTTTATTTGTGATATTTATATCTTCTACTAATTGATTATCAAACTTTTGATTATTTTCTGAAAGGTGAAATTTTAACATTGACAGAGTACTCCCCAAATCATCATGTAGGTCTTGCGAAATGCGTTGGCGTTCACGTTCTTGCGAGGATATTATCTTGCTTGCCACCATTTGTCTTTCTTCGCCCAATTTTCTTTCGGCTTCACGTTTTTCTTCAGTAAATTGATACACTAATCCAAAACCAAAAACTAAAATTTCAAAAATCGAAATGTAATAAAGCCATTCGTAAACCCAAGTATAGAGTGGTAATATTTTTAGTGAAGTAACTAACAAATACAATAAAATGGTAATGCCTGGAGTAGTAGCGATTAAATAAATTTTAGCAGTCTTTTCATGCTGAAAGAATGCCCAAATCACATTTATTAAAATAAAAATTCCTAAAAGAATAAAAGAAGTTCTACTAATGATGGGTATTATTTCGGAGATGGGAAAAATAAAATTGGATATTGCTAAAAGCACGTAGATACTACAGAGGATTTGGATAATTTTAACGCTCTTTTCAGATAAAATTTTTTCAAAATCCAAGAAATTTTTAATAAAAATAACATGAAAAACAGCACTAATGATAATTATTGATTGATATAAGCGTGCTATATACGTGTATATGTTGTCCAATATATTCGATAGGTAACCATATGCACATAAATAAGAGAGTAAAACGGATAAAATATAAGCAGAATAATAGCCATAAATAGATTTGGAATCATTGTAAAAAAGAATAAAACCAATGGTAATAGCTAATATTAAAAACCCCATGAATAAACCAAATTCTAAATGACCATTTCTGATTTTTTTAGCACATGTTTTAGCATCGAATAAATGAATGATACCTTTTGAAATACCATTTTCAGGATTGGCTTTTATGCATAGGAAAATGCAATAATCTTGATTTTTTTGGGCTTCGAAGGGATAATAGAAATTTATTTCACCCAAAGGCCTATTTATAGCCTTAATGGTATCAGAAAGCAAATATTTTTGAATCAAAGTATCATTTCTAAATACGTAGAAATCAGCTTTTTCTAAGAATACTTGATTAAGTAATAATACAAATTCATTATTACTTTCACTTTTGTTTTTAAGATTAAACATTAACCAATTTTCTTCCCTGGAACCCCCAAAATTTGCGACCGTTTCTGCTAATTTTTTAAATTGAATTTTCTTTAAAATTATTTCCTTATCATCCTTAAATTTTAGACTTTTGGCTGTAAATAAATACCCGCTCAAGTCTGAATCAACCGTATTTCCAGACACAACAAAAGGTGTATATTGTTGGGCTGAAAGGCAATTAAGCTTCCCTAAAAGTAGAAAAATGGCAACTATTTTTTTCATTTTACAAAGTTATGTAGAATAATATGATAAATAAATTACCTCCTAAGAGGTATTCTTTTCTAAGTTTAATAAAAAGAAATTTGTGATAAATATCTCTTTTAATAACACAATTATTAACATGCCAAAGATTTCTTTACTTGCTGTAGTATTCTTTTTTATCGCATTTATTTCTTGCAAAAAGGAGGATACTACTCCTGCAACCCTGCAAATTGCAGCACAAATTGCAGGTACCTATAAACTTTCAAAGTTGCAGACCACTTCTGGAAAAGATGTAACTTCAACCGCAACGGGTAGTGCCATCATTACCGCTAAAGATGCTACCACTGCAAGCATCAATTACAAATTGACGATTGGCAATAATACCCAAGAAGTTACTTCAAATTTTCAGATTGGTCAGAATGGAACCGATTATATCATTTCTGATAAAAATGGTTCGGTGGGTGCAGTGCAGGGAAATGTATTTAAAATGACGATTACTTTTTTAACACTCTCATCTTCAAGTAATTATATTATTGAATTTACGAGATGAATTTTAGTGTACTTAATTAGATAGCAATAATATTTCCATTATATATTGTACTCTTACGCAAAAAGCCGAGACAAAATCACGGCTTTTTATTGGTAATTTTTGGTTCTTCTAT
>JANPIG010000953.1:0-12292 GCA_031424875.1 Cytophagales bacterium | reverse complement strand
CCAGCATATCCACATCCAAACGTGAGCCATCGGCAAATAACATTCCTGAAATAGTGCCGTTTCCTTCAATATCTTGGGTATTTTTATTCAAATGAATCTTTAAGCCCAAGGTTTCTAATTTTGATTTCAAAACATTTGAACCCGCTTCATCAATTTGTCTGGGCATTAATCTACTGGCAAATTCTATTACATGAACCTCTTTTAAACCTAAATCCAAAAGTGCTTTGGCAGCTTCCAAACCTAATAAGCCTCCACCAATCACCGCACCCTTTGTGGCTTTTTTTGCGTGGTTTTGCATTAAATCAAGGTCCTCGATGGTTCTATATACAAAAACGCCCTCTTTCTCTACTCCAGGAATGGGTGGCACAAAAGCCGCCGAACCTGTAGCCATAATTAAGTAGTCATACGCCTGCACGATACCATGATGCGAGCGTACCGTTTTTGCTTCACGGTCTATGTCCATCACAGGGTCGGAGAGGATTAAGTTGATACCATTTTCTGAATACCAATCTTCCGAAGCCATCGTGAGGTCTTCAACGGTTTTGCCCGCAAAGTATTCCGAAAGATGCACACGGTCGTAGGCAGGACGAATTTCCTCGCCAAATACTGTAATCTCAAATTGCTTATAAATGTCTTTGGTAACAAGTTTTTCGCAAAACTTATAACCCACCATGCCATTCCCCACGACGACAATTTTCTTTTTCATATAATTGATTGATTTTGATTCTTAAAAGTACCCCAGGTTTTAGTCTGTAATTTGCTGTACATCAACAGGCTAAAGCCTGTAGTACAAAATCCTTTTTCTACTTACTTTGCTCCTCTGTGCCTTTGCTCCTTAAACTAAGCATATATCACTATTCAAAGATTAAATAAAATATTAATTTTATTGTACTTTATTTATAACCTATTTTTTAATATTTATCATTTTTTACCTTATTTATAGATCAAATTTAAACTAATTATTTTATAATTTGCAAAAAAAATTAAAAAAATAGATAAAAAATGAACTAATATTTTGCTTTTTAACATTTTTGTGTAACATTTGTATCGAAATAACAACTAAGTATTTTCATTTAGTCAAAAATAGAGTATAATAACTTATAATATGAATATTCCAAGATTAACTTTAATTGGTGCGGGTCCAGGAGATATAGAATTAATTACGCTAAAAGGAATCAGAGCCATCAAATCAGCGGATGTTATTTTATATGATGCGCTTGCTAATCAAGAATTATTAGAATATGCTCGCCCTGATGCTCTTCGTATATATGTAGGTAAACGGTTGGGTAAATATGTTTATACACAGGAAGAAATAAATCTAAAAATCGTAACGCTGGCTTTGGAATATGGACACGTAATAAGATTGAAAGGTGGCGACTCATTTGTATTCGGAAGAGGTTTTGAAGAAATAGAATACGCTAAGAATTTTGATATCGAATGTCAAGTAATTTCAGGCGTAACGTCTGCCATTGCTGCTCCTGCCTCAATAGGAATACCCGTAACGAGTAGAGGTTTTGCCGAGAGTTTTTGGGTAATAACAGGCACTACTAAATCGGGTGAATTATCAAAAGATATTGAATTGGCAGTTCAATCAACAGCAACCGTAGTGATTTTGATGGGCATGAGCAAATTGGTTCAGATTTGCGAAATCTTCGCTTCTAACGGCAAAAATGAAATGCCCATGGCAATTATCCAGAATGGAACTCGTCAAAATGCAAGGGCAGTTGTTGGCAGCGTTTCCAATATTATGGAGAAAGTATTAGAGGAAAAAATTGCCAACCCTGCGGTCATAATTATTGGCGAAGTGGTCAGTTTACATCCTGATTTTGTATCAAATATGAATAGCGTATATGAATACCGTTAGCATTAAATTTTAAAAAATAATGTTCAATTTTCAAGGCTCGATGTAAAATGTTCAAGTGTACCAATCGACTTGAAACCACTTGAAAATTTAAAATTGAGTATTGCACATTGAAAATTAACCCAAACACACATATAAAAAAACCCGAACAAGATGGGGGTCTCGTTCAGGCACAAATTGCTTAACTCTGTTAAAATTTCACAATCAATCACAAATGTATGAAAAAGAATTACATTATTAAACTTGCCGCAATTTTATTTGTAAGTATTTATACTCAATTTACAATAAAGGCTCAGTTTACCTTGCAAGGACAAGTGAGAACTCGTACCGAAATCCGCAATGGACTCGGAAATTTAGTACCTGTTGACGCTAAATCAGCGGCTTTTACTTCTCAAAGAACAAGATTAAATTTTGGTTACAAGTGGGACAGAGTTCTCTTCGGAGCATCTGTACAGGATGTTAGGGTTTGGGGACAAGACGCTTCGTCTATCTCAACTAATGACGGTAATAGATTAATGCTTCACGAAGGTTGGGCAGAAGTTACCTTAGCCAACAAAGCCGATACTACGGTGAAATTCAAGGCATTAGACTTATTGACTATTAAAATTGGTCGCCAAGAATTGATTTATGATGATGTTCGTTTAATTGGAAATTTAGACTGGTTACAACAAGCTCGTCGTCATGATATGGTACTTTTGAAAGCTGTCCATCATGGTTGGCAAGTAGATTTAGGTTACGCTTTTGGGCAAAACACGGATGCTTTTGGTGTAACTGGAACGGCTTATGTACCAGCCAACGTAAACGCTTTTACCCGTACTTCTGCGGGAACATTAGTACCTACGCCCGCAGGAATTATTCCGCTGACAGTAGGTGGTGGCATCGGAGCAAATTCTGTAAAAACAGGAGGTGCATTGGCTTGGATAAATCCTCCATCAACCAATGGTGCTTCACAAGATTATAAATCTTTCAAGAGCCTTTATATTAGTCGAAAATTCAACCAAACTAAGTTTTCGGGTTTGCTTTTCCAAGATGATTTCTCAGCATATCGCCTTGATTCTGTAGGAAATGCTGCCACAGGTTATGTTTATGGAAGAAGATTTGTACCAGCTAATGCTACTGATGCTTTTGATTATTACCAATCAAGAAGCCGCACAACGTATGGTTTGATGATTAATCACACTTTGGGAAATACTTCTGGTTTTGGTAAAATTGCTTTTCAAGGTGCCTATTACGGACAAACTGGCAACGACCGTGAGGGGAATGACATGGATGCTTATCATTATACATTGTCTGCTACTTATCAAAAAAGCAAATGGGCTTTCACGGCTGGTTATGATGTGCTTTCGGGCAATGATGGTTCAAGTGCAACTAATAATTACAAAGCAACTTCAACTGCTAAAAACAACCGTTTCGACCCACTGTACGGAACACCACATCGCCACTGGGGATATATGGATTACTTTTATGTAGGTACAAACTCACCCGCAGGAGGTTTGAATAATGGTTATTTGAAAGCAAAATACACGGGGAATACCTTAACATTTGGTGTTGATTATCACTCTTTTGCTTTAAATAAAATCACCACAAAAGGAGATGGTGCGTTATTACCAAACGCTGATTTAGGAAATGAAATTGATTTCTTGTTGAATTACAACATGAACAAATTTACCAACTTAGAATTGGGATATTCAGTCATGATGGCTTCCAATAATATGACTTTTGCCAAAGGTCAAGCTACTACTGATGCAGCAGCAGCAACTTTTGGAAAGACTGGAACTTGGTTATACTTGATGATTAACATTCGTCCTGATTTCTTTTATGCTAAACCAGTAGCGATTAAGTAAGGGATTGGGTAATTGGGGATTAGGGAATTGGGTAATTGGGGATTAGGGAATTGGGCAATTAGGAATTAGATGAATTGGTTGGCTAAGTTGTACTCAAACTTGTTTTATCCAATTATCAATAGCGAGGGAATTAATTCCCTCGCTATTGATAATTGGATGGGTATATCTTGACAAACTAATTCAATTAGATACTAAGAAAATATGAGTTGGAGTATGGATTAGGTAAATGTGAATTAGAAAAACTAATCCCCAATCCCTAATCCCTAATTACCAACACAAAAAACTTCAAAAACACGATGGGGGTCGAATTTTGGAGCTATTATTAAACATTTTAAACAAAAAATTATGCAAACTCTGTTAAAAAAGTCAGTATCATTTTTATGCCTTATGGTACTTCTGACGGTCGTTTCTTCTTTCAAGACTACGCCACCAGCAAAAAAAATTAAATTAGGATTTATTCCACTAACGGACTGTGCTCCATTGGTTGCAGCCAAAGAATTAGGACTTTTCGCTAAATATGGCGTTGATGTAGAACTCTCAAAAGAATCGTCCTGGGCGAATATTAGAGATAAAGTATTGAATGGAGAATTGGATGGAGCTCACTGTTTATTCTCAATGCCATTGTCAGTTTATACAGGTATCGGTGGAAAGGCAGGTTCAGAAATGAAAATTGCGATGGTGCTGAATAACAATGGACAAGCTATCACCCTTTCAAAAGATTTCTGCGGGATGGTTGGTTTTAAGGAAATGGGTAAAGTAGCGGCAGCCGTTAAAAGCGTTCAAGCTCGAAAGGAAGTAACTTTTGCCATGACTTTTCCAGGCGGTACACATGATATTTGGTTGAGAAACTGGATGGCTGCAGCAGGAATAAATCAGAAATCAGTAGGTATCATCACTATACCTCCTCCGCAGATGGTTGCGAATATGCGTGTAGATAACATGGAAGGCTATTGCGTAGGTGAACCTTGGAACGGTGTAGCAGCTGCACAAGGTATTGGATTTACCCAAATTGCTTCACAAGATATTTGGAGACATCATCCAGAAAAAGCCTTGGTAGTCAATTCAGATTTTGCCAAAAATGATAAAGAAGATTTAAAGAACGTAATGAAAGCAATCATTGATGCTTGCAAGTGGTTGGATGTAATGTCGAATCGTAAAAAAGCTGCTGGATGGCTCACAAAGCCCTATTACGTAAATGCTCCCTTGCAAGTTATTGAGGCTCGTTTGTTAGGTTCAAATGATTTAGGATGTGATTTGGGTGTCCAGAAATACAAAGATGATTACATGACTTTTTATAATGGTGGAGTGGTCAATATGCCTCGTAAATCTCATGCTATGTGGTTTTTGGCTCAATATGTTCGTTTTGGATATCTGAAAGCTGAACCCAACTATAAAGTAATTACCGAAAAATTAATTCTGGATGACCTTTTCGCAGAAGTTGCCAAAGAAATGTCAGTACCCGTCCAAACAGATATGAAGCCTTTCAAGACTACGTATGATGTCAATTTTGACCCTGCGAATATTGATGATTATTTGAAAGCAACCAAGAAGTAAAATTTAGGTCACCGAGTCTCGCAGAGTTTAGCACGTAGTTTCACAATTATTTAAAAACTTAGTGTAACTGTGTGAAATAAAGATGTATCACAGAATTTCACAATTATTTAAAAAATCAGTGATACTCAGTGAAAAACTCTGTACTCATGGTAGGACTCAAAGTCATGCCATGAGTTATAATCACAAAAATCATGAAAAAAACACTAATAAACATCGCCTATTTTCTCGGAAGCATGGCAATACTGATTGGAATTTGGCAATTGATTTCAATTATCACCAAATCCGAAATCCCTGGTCCATTTGCCACATGGGCAGTATTTAAAGACCTCATGGCAGAGCCATTTTACGACCGAGGTCCAAACGATAAAGGTATCGGAAACAACCTAATGAGTTCCATTGGAAGAGTTTTCACAGGTTTCGCCTTGGGAAGTATCATCGCAATTCCGATGGGAATGCTGATGGGATCTTCTAAAATCGGAATGAGTTTATTGAACCCAATTGTACAGATTTTGAAGCCCGTTTCACCTTTAGCTTGGTTTCCATTAGGACTTTTGGCTTTCAAAGATTCGGGCGGAGCAACCATTTTCATTATCGCCATTACTTCATTATGGCCCACTGTAATTAATACTGCTTTCGGGGTTTCGAGTATTCCACAAGACCATAAAAATGTTGGAAAAGCATTCGGATTTTCAACATGGAAATATTTGACAAAAATCGTTATTCCGTACGCTCTACCACATATTTTCACAGGTTTACGCCTTTCTATTGGTATTGCATGGGTAGTAATTGTAGCAGGCGAAATGCTTTCGGGTGGCGTAGGAATTGGGTTTTTTGTGTGGGACAGCTGGAATGGTCTATCCTTAGAAAAAATCTTAGTTGCCATCCTTATCATCGGGGGTGTAGGTCTGATTTTAGACAAAGGATTTAATGCTTTACAAAATTTATTCTCTTGGGAAGGGAAATAAAAAAGGTGTTAGGTTTTGGGTTTTAGGTTATAGATTTCATAAACTACCTAATCCCTAACCCCTAACCCCTAAAACCTAAAAAGAACATGACAACATTAGAAAATTCAGTCAAGTACGTTGATTCAGCGAGTGACTTTCATAAAATAAATAGTACCGAAACCGCAGTAAGCATCAAAGATATTACTGTTTCGTTCAAAGGTTCAAAAGGAACTTTCACTGCCATCAAAGACATCAGTCTTGATATCAAAAAGGGTGAAATTGTAGCCCTAATTGGTCACTCAGGTTGTGGAAAATCTACCTTGATGAACACTATTTCAGGTATGGTTGCTCCTTCGCAAGGAGAAGTAATTGCCAACGGAAACGTCGTAAAAGGACCTGGCCCAGACAGAGGAATTGTTTTCCAAAACTACTCTTTATTGCCTTGGTTGACGGTTTACAAAAATATTTACGAGGCAGTTGATTCAGTTTTCAAGGTAAAAACCTCCATCGAAAAGCATGAGTTGGTAGAAGAAAACCTCAAAATGGTGAATCTCATTCAACACAAAGATAAATTGCCAGGGCAATTATCGGGAGGGATGAAACAGCGAGTTGCCATTGCCCGTGCCTTCGCCATTAACCCCAGTATTTTGTTGTTGGATGAACCCTTCGGAGCATTGGATGCCCTCACAAAAGGTTCAATGCACATTGAATTATTGAAACTTTGGAATCTGGATAATCGCAATAAAACCATCGTCATGGTAACCCACGATATTGAAGAAGCTATTTTCCTGTCGGACAGAGTGGTAGTAATGAATAATGGACCTGAAGCCACCATCAAGAAAATCGTGGACATCAATTTACCAAGACCCAGAAACAAAAAAGATATTGCTCATGACCCAGAGTATGTACGTGTGCATGATGAATTATTGAATTTATTGGTCGATAAATTCTCAATTGAAGATGAGTAAATTTTGATGCTCGTTTTCGGATGTTCGATGTTCGGATTAAACGAAAACGAGTATTTATAAAGTAATTATTTCCAAAAAACAATCATAAAATATCGAAATTCTATTCTGAACATCGGACATCGAAAATCGAACATCAAAAAATGAATAAACCGCTCGAAAAGTTAAATATATTCTCCTTCAAGGGAATACAAATGCAGACCTTCCACATCACTTGGCTTACCTTTTTTGTATGTTTCTTTGGTTGGTTTGGAATCGCTCCGTTAATGCCCGCCATTAGGGCAGATTTAGGTTTATCTAAGCCCCAAGTAGGCAATACCATCATTGCGGCAGTCTCAGCAACCATCTTTGCTCGCCTCATTATTGGGCGTTTGTGCGATACATGGGGACCTCGCAAAACCTATACAGCTTTGCTATTAATTGGTTCAATTCCAGTTATGTTAGTAGGTTTGGCAAAAGATTATACCACTTTCCTGTTGTTTCGTTTAGCCATTGGTGTTATCGGAGGGTCATTTGTCATTACACAATTTCACACGTCTGCCATGTTTGCTCCCAAAATCAAGGGGACAGCCAATGCTGTAGCAGGTGGATGGGGTAATTTGGGGGGCGGAATCACCCAATTAGCCATGCCAGCCATTATGGCAATCATAATTGGATTCGGATTTGTAAAATCAGATGCTTGGCGTTTAGCAATGATTTTCCCAGGTATTTTAATGTTAATCATGGCTTTCGTTTATTACAAATTCACGAAAGATACTCCCGAAGGAAATTACGATGAAATTGGCCCTTCAGTTGCTCAAAAATCAACTATTAGCTTCACGAAAGCCGTTTCAGACATCCGTGTGTGGGCATTAGCCTTGGCGTATGCTTGTTGTTTTGGCGTAGAAATTACGTTTGATGGGGTAGCAGCACTTTATTTTTTCGACACTTTCAAATTAACAGAAACCGAAGCGGGATTTTGGGCAATGTTGTTTGGTTTTATGAACATTTTTGCTCGTGCATTAGGTGGAATTTTTGCCGATAAAGTAGGAGCAAAATACGGCATGAGAGGTAAAGGAGTTTTATTAGCCAGTATGTTGGCAATCGAAGGAATTGGTATCATTTTATTTGCTTCTTCGGGCAATTTAACGATGGCAATTATGTCGATGTTAACCTTTGCGATGTTCTTGAAAATGGCAAACGGAGCAACTTTCGCCATTGTTCCTTTTGTCAATCCAAAAGCCGTAGGCATCATTTCAGGTGTTGTGGGTGCAGGTGGAAACATCGGTGGAATGTTGATGGGCTTTTTGTTCAAATCAAAGGACATTTCTTACGGACAAGCCTTTATGTACATTGGTATTGTAGTAGCCATTATGGGCTTGGTTTTATACCTTGTCAATTTTGATAAAAAGATATTTGTGGAAGAGAGAAGATTTGCTGAAATAGCCTAAACTTTAAGGCAATAGATTTTTATTATACCTTTTTGAAAGGATAACAAAAATGTTTAAAAACAAAAACTCGAAGATATTAGCTTCGAGTTTTGCCCCAATGATTATGGCGGTAATGGAAAGGTAATAAAAATTGGAAAATGGTTAAGTACCACCCTGAGATCTGGCGGAATCTCAGGTTTTTCCAAATATGTGGCGGTAATTTGGATACACTGTCTGTTTGTTAAAAAAAAATACTAAATGCTTGAACAAATCTATCTAAAACAAATGATTTTTGCAAGAAAAATACAATTTAAAATTGATTTTTTTTTATTTTAGTATTACACAAAATTTATGGGAATGACATAATATAATGATTTATGAGGAAAATAAATTTTGTCAGTAAAAAATATAAATATTTTTTTTCTTAGAATTTTAATTTTTATAGGCCCATTTATCATATTATAATATTTTCTTAGCAATAGTTAGAAAAAAATAAAGTATTTCATTGTTTGTTTAAGTAATATTCAACAAAGTGCAGAATACTGTGGGAGACTATTATGAATAAAAGTGAAAGAATTAAGAAATATTCTACGCTTACATATTTAAATATAATAAAGTAAATAATATGTTTTACAAATAGTGATTTTATAAAATTATCATAAATATTTTAATTAACTATCTGGAAATGAGCAATTTAGTAAATAATAATATATATAAATCTACTTGCTCTTATTGTGGAGTTGGCTGTGGTGTGGAGGTAATAGACTTAGGAAATGGGAAAATTCACGTAACTGGCGATAAAGATCATCCTTCGAGCAAGGGAATGCTTTGTTCAAAGGGGATGAATTTACACTATACAGTTAATGATAAATCGGATAGATTGCTTTATCCCGAAATGCGTTTTAATCGTAATATGCCTCTCCAACGAGTTTCTTGGGACACGGCTCTGGACCGTACGGCTGCTATTTTCAAAACTTTCATACAAAAATATGGCCCCGATTCAGTGGGTTTTTATATCTCTGGTCAATGTTCTACCGAAGAATATTACATCATCAATAAACTCATCAAAGGTTTTATTGGCTCCAATAATATTGATACCAACTCTCGTTTGTGTATGTCATCTGCCGTGGTGGGTTACAAACTTACCTTGGGCGAAGACTCTGTGCCAGTATGTTATGATGATATTGAATTAGCCGATTGTTTCTTCGTAACAGGGGCAAATCCTGCATGGTGTCATCCCATTATTTGGCGAAGAGTGGAGGCTCATAAACAAGCAAATCCTGACGTAAAAATCATCGTAATCGATCCCAGACGCACCCAAACGGCATCTCAAGCAGATTTGCATCTTCAAATTAATCCAGGAACCGATATCGTTTTAACCAATATTATCGGTAGAATTCTTATCGAAAATAATTGGATTGACCAAGCTTTTATCACCAATCACACAGATGGTTTCGAGGCTTATCGTGAGCAAGTTTTTACCAGAACACTTACGGAAGCCGCTGAAATTTGCGGGGTTTCGGGAGCAGATATTTCACTGGCGGCCCAATATATTCACGAATCAAAAGGCTTTTTATCCATGTGGACAATGGGTTTAAATCAGTCGGTGGTAGGTGTTAATAAAAACCTTTCCCTTATTGATTTACACTTGATTACAGGCAAAATTGGCAAGGAAGGTTCAGGACCTTTTTCACTCACGGGACAACCTAACGCTATGGGCGGACGTGAAGTAGGAGGTTTGTCGAATATGCTTCCTGCCCACCGAGATTTACTGAATCCTGTCCACAGAGAGGAAGTTCAAGCGTTTTGGGGAGGCACAAAAATTTCGGATAAACCAGGTTTCACGGCAACTGAAATGTTCCAAGCCCTTGCGGATGGTCGCATGAAGGCAATTTGGATTGTTACGACAAACCCAATGGTGAGTTTACCCGATTTGAATATGGTGGAAAAAGGTTTACAAAATGCCAAATTTGTAGTAGTTCAAGATATTTCGAATCGTTCTGATACGGTAAAATATGCTGATGTTGTCCTGCCTGCCGCAGCTTGGGCTGAAAAAGATTCAGTTTTTACCAATTCAGAAAGAAGAATTACGCTTCTTCCAAAAATAGTAGATGCCCCAGGTGAAGCCTTAGACGATACGGAGATTATTAAGCGTTTTGCTCACAAAATGGGCTTCGCAGAATCATTTAACTATCTAAATAACAGTAATATATATGATGAACATGTGCGTTCAACAAAAGGAACAAATATTGATATTTCGGGTTTAAGTTATAATGTTTTGAAAGAAAAACGAAGTGTTCAATGGCCCTTTGTGGATGTAAGTGATTCGATGCTCAATGTTCAGAATTCCGAAAGCCAAAAACCGAACATCGAACCGAAGCAGCGGTCGCATCGAACATCGAACATCGGAACACCACGTTTATTCTCCGACCACAAATTCTATACCCCAAATCAAAGAGCGAAAATCCATGCTGTGCCAGACCAAAATCAGTCTGAGCCAACTGATGAAGATTTTCCATTGATTATGACCACAGGACGCATCCGTGACCAATGGCATACCATGACTAAAACGGGTAAAGTAAATAAGTTGAATCAACATATTTCTCAACCCTATCTTGAGATAAATCCTGCCGATGCTTATGAACGTAATTTTTCTGATAATCAAGTAGTTATTATAAATACAAGGCGTGGGGAAGCAACGGTAAAACTCAAAATTACAAACGATATAAAACAAGGCGTTTGCTTTATGCCAATGCACTTCGGAAAGATTTTGGGCAAAGATTTTGGGCGTGCCAACAACCTGACCAATACCTTGATTGACCCACGTTCCAAAGAACCTGATTTCAAATTTTCAGCCGTGCAGATACGAGCCTATGTGAAGCCAGTGGAGAAAATTGTGATTATTGGAGCGGGTTCTGCAGGCTTAGGATTTATTAATTCATACCGTCAATTAAATAAAACGGACGAAATTCATGTGTTTTCCAAAGAAATTTATCCTTTTTATAACCGTGTCATGTTGCCCGACTATATCTCGGGAGCCCAAGATTGGGAGCAATTAGTAAAACTCCGTGAAGATCAATTTTTAGAAGCTAACATTCAAGTTCACAAGGGTTTAGAGATTGTAAATATTGATAGAAAACATAAAATTGTCATAGATTCAGAAGGAAATGAACACAGCTACGACCGTTTGATTTTGGGCATGGGTTCACGAGCGTTTATGCCTCCATCCGTTCCTAAAATTCCAGGGATTTTCAATATGCGTTCACGTTTGGATGCGGATAGTTTGAAGCCTTTTTTCAAAGGTAGCACGGAAATCAGTTCCGTGCCTGGGAGTCCGACGCACAAGACAGACTCCCGTGGTACGTTAGCACCCCATGCTCTCATCGTAGGTGGTGGATTATTAGGTTTGGAATTAGCGGCTTCACTTCGTGAAATTAATGTTCAAGTAACTATTGTTCAACGAATTAGCCGTTTTATGGATAGGCAATTAGACCAATTAGGTTCTGATTTACTGCACGAAGAAATCGTGAATTTAGGTATTGATGTCTATTATAATGATGAAGTAGCGGCTTATTACGGCACAGATAAATTTGAAGGAGTACGCCTAAAATCAGGCAGAAAAATTGAAGCTCAAGTAGCAATTTTTGCCATCGGAACGAGTCCGAACGTTGAAATTGCCCGCACCGCAGGCTTAGAGGTAAATCGTGGCGTGGTG
>JANPIG010000952.1:0-2124 GCA_031424875.1 Cytophagales bacterium | reverse complement strand
GTCCACGAAATGGCTCGCCAATGCTTGCCATCAATGGTTTTGGGAGAATAAGCCCGATAAAATTCTTCTCTTTCCAACGACTGATTTTTCCAACCTTCTACCACTGCATATACATACACTACATCCTCTTGTACGGGAGGTTTGGCTTCGGTCAGGATTTCTTCAATGAGTTCTCTACGATTTTTTAGGATTAATTCGTACAAAAGAAACTTCATCAATTTGCCGTGTCCAGGGTAACGAATGGTTTTGTAATTGAGGGTATCCACTCGCCCAGCGTAGGTTTCGCACATGGTTCCAAGTCCGCCAGAAGTGCTAAATGCCTCAAATTCATTGCCTTCGATATTAATATGTTCCAAGCCATCAAGAGCAGAAACCAATTTTAATTCCCCATTATGAATCACCTCGCAATCATTCAGATATTCGTTTATTACCCCCGCTGGCGACCATGTGAAGGAATAGCCTAACAATCCATTGGGATATTTTGGCAAAGCGCCAACTCGCAATTCTATATCACGAAGTTTAGTAAAACGCTTGGCTAAATCTGCTCCCACGATGCCAATAAGCCCAGGGGCAAGTCCACATTGAGGAGCCAAAACCGCCTGACTCCCTTGTGCCGCCATGGCTCTGATGGCATTGGTAGTAGGAACATCCTCCGTCAAATCGAAATAATGTTTGCCAGATTCGTAGGCAATTTGAGCGATAGTTAAATTCAAATTATAAGGCATACAAGACACCACAGCATCGAATTGTGGAATCAATTTTTGTAATAACAACACATCCGAAACATCACCCTTAATAACCTCAAAAGGCAATTCTGTGGCAGGGTTGTTCTTATCTAATCCTTTGACTATAAAACGTTTAGATAATAAATTGCCTACCAATGAGCCAACTTTGCCCATTCCAATTACTAATATATTTTGCATTGAATTTTGGGGTTTGGGGGTTGAAGGGGTTTGGGGGTTATGGGATTTAGGATTTTGGAAGTGTAGGAAGTTTTCAATTCCTTTAACCTCTTCAACCCCATTATTTCCATTAATCCCTAACCCCCCAAATCATCTTCATCTTTTTTACTCTTTGATTGTTGATTTTTCCGTAAATAGCCAATATAACCATTTAGAATTTTGAGACTTTTATCTACGGTTATTTTATGAATTTTCAATTCGCCTTCTGTTATGTATTTTTCATGAAAAGCATCAATCAAATGATTTAATGTCTCTTCTAAGGAGCCTCTTGCCATTCTACAAAAATGAATGGTCTCTTTATAATTATTTCTACCATAACCCTCTGTTATATTAGCAGTTACAGACCTTGAAGATCTGATTATTTGAGAAATTAAAGAAAATCGCTCATCAGGAGGAAACTTCTTAACGAGTGTTGAAACTGAAATTTTCAAATCTCTTGCCACTTTCCAAGCCTCTAAGTCATAAAATCTTTGCATAATAATTAGTGGTTTTATTTTTAAAAAATATTGAATCCTCCAATACCTAAAACCCTTCAACCCCCTAAATCCCCCTTTTAGTCATTTCGAAGAGGTTTGTGGCTTGTTCACCTAAGAATCCATCAAACCAGACTTGTTTTGCATCTTGTTCAATGTAACCACGTTCAGCCAATTCATAATAAGCATACGACCAACGGAGTGTTCCCATGCTTCCGTCAGCTTCCACCACGGGGCAATCTTCATCAATGGCTTGGGTGGAGCTTTGGCGAAGTTTACTGCCTTTTGTTCCTTCAATTTCGGGTTTTATGGGTATACCGGCTTCTTTCAAAACTGACATTGTTTGCTCAATATCGCCCCAAGCGGGTACGTTTTGATGATTGATATAAGCCGTAAAATGATTGACAGAATTCCCATGAAGTAATGTCCATGCAGCAAATTGAGATTCTTTATTTACTGCTAAAATCGTCTCACGTTTGGCAGGTTGCCACGGGCGAGCAAAGAATTTTACTAAGGCCTCCACTAATCTATCTGCCTCTGCACCAATGAGTTCCTTATTTTGTTTGAGGGTTGCCAATAATTGTCGAGGTTCCCCTGCCAAAATATCAGGCGTATCTTTTACCGCTTCATTGATGAGATTTTGTGTTTCTTCCGAAAGATTTTTTACTTCCAATTGTGTTACAAAAAAC
>JANPIG010000951.1:0-1826 GCA_031424875.1 Cytophagales bacterium | reverse complement strand
CTCTGAACAAGGCCATATCTCCATCCATCATATCCTTTACTAAAGCTTGCAAGTCATATTTGGGTTCCCATCCTAATTTTGTTTTAGATTTGGTAGGGTCGCCAATTAAGAGTTCTACTTCAGTTGGTCTAAAATATTTTTGGTCAATTGCCACTACTTCTTTACCAATTTCTAATTGATGACTTGGATGATGACAAGCTACAATTTTTCCGATTTCATTGATACCTTCGCCTGAAAATTCTACTTCTATCCCTACTTCCGCAAATGCCATTCTCACAAACTCTCTTACTCTTGTGGTGATTCCTGTGGCAATTACATAATCTTCGGGAACATCTTGTTGTAAAATTAACCACATGGCTTCCACATAGTCTTTGGCGTGTCCCCAATCTCTCTGGGCATCCAAATTTCCTAAATACAGTTTATCCTGCTTTCCGTAAGCAATTTGAGCAACAGCACGAGTGATTTTACGTGTTACAAAAGTTTCTCCACGCAGTGGAGATTCATGATTAAATAGAATTCCATTCACCGCAAACATATCGTAGGCTTCTCTATAATTAACCGTTATCCAGTAAGCATACATTTTGGCTACTGCATAAGGTGAGCGTGGATAAAATGGAGTAGTTTCACTTTGTGGCACTTCTTGAACTAAACCATATAATTCAGAGGTTGAAGCTTGATATATCTTGGTTTTTTTGGTGAGTCCTAATAATCTAACTGCTTCTAAAATTCTGAGTGTTCCAATACCATCTACTTGGGCAGTATATTCTGGTTCGTCAAAAGAAACTTTTACGTGGGACATTGCCCCAAGATTATAAATTTCGTCTGGCTGTACCTCTTGAATAATTCTAATAATGTTGGTTGAATCGCTTAAATCACCATAATGAAGAATAAATTTGACATCTTCCTCGTGTAAATCTTCGTACAAATGGTCAATCCTTTGAGTATTAATTAGTGAACTTCTACGCTTAATACCGTGAACTTCATAACCTTTTGAAAGTAATAGTTCAGATAAATACGCACCATCTTGACCTGTTACACCTGTGATTAATGCCTTTTTCTTCATTTAATTTATAATACTCTTAATAAATGTTTTAATTATAAAACCAAAAAGTGTTTAAAAAAATTGTAATATACTTATATCATATTTTATACTGAAAGATAAAAAAAATACTTACAAAAGTAATAAAGTATTACCGTTTAGTAAAATAATATTTTTATAAAGCAATCAATAAAATTAATAAACCCCTGTAAATCAATCACCTAAAGCTTTTAAATAATGAAAATAGTTTATTAAACGGTCAGTTATTAGAGCCTTGCATCCACTACTTGTTTATCCCACATAGATTTAATATCGAAGACAACCGCATGGTTATTTTTGAAGTTTTCCAAGTTTAATGTTTTGTATTCGTCATGCGAAACGGCTAAAAGTATTCCATCATATTTATCCAACACTGCTGTTGAAATATCTATGCCGTATTCTTCTTTTACTTCATGAATGTCTGCATAAGGATCGTGAACGGTTACGTTTACACCAAATTCTTTCAATTCATTATAAACGTCCACTACTCTACTGTTACGAATATCAGGGCAGTTTTCTTTGAAAGTAATTCCTAAAATTAAGACTTTGCTACCCTCAATTTTATGCCCATTTTTGATTAATAACTTAATGAGTTTATTGGCAACGAAAATTCCCATGTTGTCATTAACTCTTCTACCCGATAGAATTACTTGAGGATAATAGCCTAAACTTTCAGATTTATGTAAAAGATAATAAGGATCAACTCCTATACAATGTCCACCTACAAGTCCTGGTTTAAATTTTAGAA
>JANPIG010000950.1:0-3343 GCA_031424875.1 Cytophagales bacterium | reverse complement strand
AAAAATCCTTTCTGCCGAAGACCAAGAAGATTGTCTGATGGAAATTAACAGCTACATCTATGAATATATTCAAAACAATCCGAAGGAAAAGGAATTGACCGCTATGTTGAATATTTTGGAGAGAATGGGCGACCCTGAAATTACGCTTAAAGAAGTAGTAGCGGCTAAAAAAATCGACCAAGCCGTGCGGACTTTTAATGTCAAACACGTGATTCAGGCTCTTCTGTTGAATCTTAAAAATGGGGTAGTTTATATCCTTTTATTTATTATGGCATTGTTGGGAACAAGCTTTCCAATTTTAATTATTTTGGAAATTATTTATCCTAATTTAACGGGATTATACATGGGAAAACACACTTTCTACTTCGGGATTACGCTAAAAAGAGAGGGAGTTTCAGAAGTTTTGGGGAATTGGTTTATTCCCGTTATAATACTATTGAGTGTGCTATTTTATTTTATCATTATATTTTTACTAAAGCTTGTCAAGAACAAAAAACTATGAAAAAGTTAATTTTAAGCATTCTGACCTACATTTTTATGTCAGTTGTTGCCTTTTCGCAAGATATTTCTGGCCCTTGGAATGGTGTTTTGAACGTGGGTTCTACAAAATTACGAGTGGTATTTAACCTCACTAAAATTAATGATGGCTACAAATCTACGCTCGACAGTCCCGACCAAGGAGCAAAAGGTATTCCCGTGCAAACAACTGAGTTTCAAAGTCCAAAAATTAGGATGGCGATTGCTGCAGCAGGTATTGAATATTTGGGTGAATTGAAGGGTGAAAAAATTGAGGGTATTTTCAAACAAGGAGGCAAAGAATTCCCTTTGGAATTGAGCAAAGGAACTGTGGTCATGGAAGCACTAAAACGCCCTCAAGAGCCAAAGAAACCCTATCCATATTATTCGGAAGATATAATTTTTGAGAGTACAAATGCCAATATTTCTCTGGCGGGTACGCTTACATTACCTACGAAAGAAGGCGTTTTCCCTGCCGTGATTTTGATTTCGGGGAGTGGTCCACAAAATCGAGATGAAGAGTTATTGGGACACAAGCCTTTCTTGGTAATTTCAGATTATTTGACTCGCAATGGCATAGCAGTTTTGCGGTTTGATGATAGAGGTGTAGGGCAGTCGAAGGGTGATTTTAAAACGGCTACTTCTGGCGATAATGCCAGTGATGTTGAAGCAGCAATAGCATATTTGAAAACCCGCAAAGAAATTAAGCAAATAGGCTTGATGGGACATAGCGAAGGTGGGTTAATTGCCCCAATAGTGGCTGCCAATAATAAAAATGTGGCATTTATCGTGATGTTGGCGGGTACAGGCATCAGGGGTGATAAATTGTTATTATTACAGGAAGAATTGATTTCACGAGTAAATGGAACGTCAGAGAAGGAAATTGAAACCACTAAAAAAGCTAACACTAAGATATTTGAGATGATTGTTAAATCTGAAAATGATGAACAATTGAAGACTGAAATGACAAAATATTTGCTCGAATTCCTCAAAGAAAATCCTACTACCGACAAACCCAAAGATATGAAGGATGAAGATTTTGTGAACATTCAGGTTAAGCAGATTACTACGCCTTGGCTGAAATATTTTATGAAATATGACCCTGTTAGCAAATTGGCCCTTGTAAAGTGTCCAGTTTTGGCAATAAATGGGGAGAAAGATTTACAAGTACCAGCTAAAGAAAATTTATCGGAGATTGAAAGTAGTCTGAAAAAAAGTGGTAATAAAGATGTAACTATCAAAATATATCCTAACTTAAATCATTTATTTCAAGAAAGTAAAACAGGAAGCCCCTCAGAATATCCAACAATAGAGCAAACGTTTTCGCCTGTGGTGATGGAAGACTTTACCAATTGGATTAAGATGAGAGTGGGACTGAAAAAGGAATAAAATAATAAATTAAGGAAAATTATGCTCGCTGAAATATTAGAAAAAACGGGAAGATTTAGTGATTATGAGGTATCGTTATTTGAAAAGAAAACTAAAATTCTGACAGTAAAAAAAGGCGAAATCATGCTTCGTGAAGCGCAAGTTTGTCAAACGGCTTTTTATGTAATTTCTGGTTCTTTTTATCAGTATAATTTTAAAGATGAAATTGAGGAGAACGTTATTGATTTACATATTGAAAATGAATGGTTTTTGAATGAGCAAAGTTTTATTGCCCAAAAACCTTCTGGAAATGTCATTAGAGCATATTCCGACAGTACAGTTCTGGAATTAACGCTGTTATCTATGCACGAACTCATTGCTCAATCTCCTGCATTTTTTCAAATGGGAAGCATTTTAAAAATGAGTAAATCAAGAGTACATTTTTTTGATAATAGCCTTACCCCTTTACAAAAATACCAATATATTCTTGATAATAAACCTATTTTATTGCAAAGGTTTCCCTTGAAGATTATCGCTTCTTATCTGAAAATTACGCCTGAAACTTTGAGTAGAGTGAGAGAGAGTTTATCGAGAGGGAAAAGCTTCAAAAGCAAAGATTTTAAGTTGCAATAACCTTCGCAATGGGTCAAAACCCTTACGAGGGGTAAAACCTTTCTTGATTACAATCAAGTGTAAAAATGTTCATTGTATTTTAAGTTTGCCATTCATTTCAAATATAAAATATGATGGACAAATCTTTTCAGAAATTCTCGGGTATTAGCCTCATTATTAGTTCAGTTTTATTGGTGCTTACGATGGTGCTACACCCTACAGGTGGCGATGTCAAGCACATTATGCAAATGCACGATGTAGCGATAATAGCACATTCGTTAGCAATTTTCACTTTACCATTCCTGGCTTTTGGCTTTTATGGCTTATCTGTTGCGCTACTTAACAACCATAAAATGTCGTTTCTTGCTTTCATCTTTGTATGTTTTGCCCTTTTTGCAGGTATGATGGCAGCGTCGATTAATGGGCTAATTTTACCTATGTTTGTAGAAAATTACGCCAACGATTTTGAGCAAAATATTAACATGTTGAAGCCCATTTTGAAATATGGTTCATTCTTTAATAAAGCAATGGATTATGTGTTGATTATTGGCATTTTGGTAGCCATTGGTATTTGGTCAGTTTTAATTATTAAAAGTACAAAATTTCCAAAATGGATTGGATATTATGGACTATTTTTACTTGCAATAGCATTGATTGGAGCAAATTCAGAATTTAATTTTGTAAATCTTTTTGGATTTAGAATTTTCGTCTTTGGCTTAGTAAGTTGGATAGTTTTGATAGGTTGGTTGATGAAGAAGGAAATATAAAAAACAAAATAATAATCAAATGGAACACAGAGCAAAATCAATTCGGCCATTTATTGGGGCTAAAAACTTTGAAATATCAC
>JANPIG010000949.1:0-1921 GCA_031424875.1 Cytophagales bacterium | reverse complement strand
ACCTTTGTCATCTTCGGCTGGTGGCAAATTATTTTTTGCTACTAATTCACGCATGATTTGATTCCAACGTAATATGCCACCTCCGTTCCAATAGCGGATGGCATTACGGCGGGCATCATCTATTTTGGTAACTTCTGCCTTCACTTCTTCAACTTCTTGAAGGTATTGTGGAGATGTTGTAGCTGAAGGAGCTGGAGCCAAGGAAGCTACTGTAAAATCGGCTACATTTAGTGTTGTATAAGTTTTCCAAGTAGCTGCTTCAACATCTGTTTTAGCAGGAACTAAAGGTAAAAGTTCTGTACCGTCTCTTTCAATGGTTTTGTCACAAGCCGTCATTCCGAGTATTAAAGCAATTACAGAGAATGATATTTTTATATTTTTAGTAAACATGATTTTAATTACAATTTTAGATTGACAATTTTGGAATAAACGGAAATATCGATTTCCAAATTAATGCTTTTCTTCGGTCATATTGCCTGCATGATTTTTATCGCCTGGACGACAAATTGGTCCTGATGGAATACCCGCAACTTTATTTTTACGTAAATCAATAAATTTAGTAAGACCCACAGAGAAATTGGTTGATTCGCCTACATTTCTTCCTGATAAAATCTTACTTCCCGTTATCATTATTTGCAAATCCTTTAATTGAGGAATACGGTAAGCGGCAATGAAACCCACTTTGGTATAATCAAATTTATCACAAATTTGTGGCATAAAATTTCTACGTATATCGTTTGTACTATAGGTAATTTGCTTGTCGAGGGTAGCTTCTAACTGCCAACGGTAAGAATAATGTCCAAATTTTCCACCAAAATTAGCTACGTCAGGCATGGTCATATCTGAAACAAAATATGCCTTGTCGTTAGAATAGTACATTCCAGCATCAACCTTAACGTTTGAGCGTGCCGTATAAGTAGCCACAGCAGTTAAAGCTAAATCTGCAGGTAAAGTATAGTACAGAATTGCTCTGCCAAAAAGGGTTTTTGATTGCGTTCCAATTGAGAAAGGCATTGATTCTGCTACGTAATTGGTAGTAGGAATTGAGCCACCCACAGAACCAATTACCGAAAGATTGCGAGCTTGGATTAAACGATATTTTACAGACATTGTCAAGTCTTGAATACCACTAAATCCCTGTGAAGTGCCCGCAGAAGGGTTTATGGAAACATAAGGCAACATGGCCATGACATTAAAACGGTCTGAGATTCCGTAATTTGCTGATGCTGTAACCATTTCGGTTGTAAGCGTACCTAAATTTTTATTCTCACGATAAAGTGTACCTTCCCAATAGTTTTTCCATGAATCTCTAGAATATGAAATACCTCCGCAAAGGTTACCTTTTGCCATAAAAATGCCATCATTCATCATTTGGGCCTTGGCAAAAAGGGTTGTGAAAGTAAGGAAAGTTATAAAACTGAATTTGTAAATTGTTTTCATTAAAATATGTATTAATAATTTGGTTCTATGTATTAAGTGGGTTCATACAACTTTCGGGAAGTTCCCCCACGAAGCTATTTTAGCAATTAATACTTCTAATTTAAAAATGTAATTATTTGCAAATCAATGTTATAGAGTATTAATTTCACAGTATTAAAATCTATGCGAAAGCGTGGCAGAAATGAAATAATCGGCAAAAGCTGCATCGCCTTGTCCACCGTATTTTAAATCTGAATAGGAACGAACACGGTTACGAGTAGTGGCAATTGGTACATTTAATGCAAAGGTATTATGGTTATTCATATAAGCGATGCCTGGCTCAATGGAAATAATATAGCCTGGGCGACGGAAACCATCACTCGCTCCGAAAACGTCTATGGCAGGCACTCCCTCAATTCGTCCACCCATACTTACAGAAATACCCGCTTTTGGAAGCAGTGCATAACCTACACCTACACGAGCGGCATATTGGTCGGCGATG
>JANPIG010000948.1:0-3240 GCA_031424875.1 Cytophagales bacterium | reverse complement strand
TGCTAAGAAAAAGGACAAAGCTGACAAAACTGTAAAGGAAGAGAAAGCCGATAAAAAAGAAGCTAAGGCTGATAAGAAAGAGACTAAGGCTGACAAGAAAGAGAAAAAAGCCAATGAAGCAAAGGCTGAAGGAAAGGAAGATAAAGCTGCCAAAAAGGAAGATAAGGCTGATAAAAAAGAAGAGAAAGCTGATAAAAAAGAAGCTAAAGCGGACAAGAAAATTAAGGAAGATAGAACAGTTAACTCTAAAAAAGTAGAAGATAAAAATCCTACAGTAAAGCCTGAGCCTACAAAATCGGTAAAAAAAGCGGATAAGGCCACCGAAAAAGTTGCAGCTGGCGACGACAAGATTGTTGGGAAAGATGACAAAGGACGTACTATTTATGAAGGTCCTCGTGGTGGTCGTTATTATATCAATCCTAATGGTAATAAATCTTATATCAAGAAAGATAATTAAGATTCTTATTGCTCAGATCACATGAAACGCAAAGAGCCATCGGATTAATTTCTGATGGTTTTTTTGTTTTTAGCAATATCCCATGATTTTGTAAACTATATATCCGATTATTTCATGGATAAAATGATATGAAATATCCATATTTTCTTCACGTGGCAAAAGCAAATTATTAAGATTAAGACTTCTGGCTTTTGCGTAATATGCTGTACCAAATGGCGTAACTTTCATTCCTGCTTTTTCAAAACATTCTTTAGCTCTACGTAAATGAAATGCGGAGGTGAAAAGTGCGTAACGACTGCCCAATTGAGGATTTTTCTTTAGAATTGCTATCGAAAACAAAGCATTCTCCCGAGTGTTTCGAGCTTTTGTTTCTAATAAAATATCTTCTTTTCTTACCCCTAATTCTTCTAAGAGTTGAGCCACTTTTAGCGTTTCATTTGTTTCGTCTTTTCTAATAATTGCCAAATTAGCATTTCCTCCCGAAATCAAAATTCTCTTCAATTTCCCAGCCTTGTATAAACGTAAAGGTTGAATAAATCGGTCGGCACTCTTATCGGGGAATATTTCTGTCTGGGTAGATTCTTTATTCAAAATCATGCCGCCCGTTAAAATTATTCCTACGTCAAAGGGTTGAATTATTGTAACAGGGGCAGTAGGAGGGACTTCCCATTGTAGCATAGCTTCGTTGGCTAAAAAACCATTGCCAAAAATCATAATTAGCCCTAAACTAATCCAAAGGCTCCGTTTTTTGAGTTCTTTATTTTTAGAAAATATCGAAATGCAAATTGCTATTATTACCAGTGGGAGTGGCATGAAGATATAAAAAAGGACTTTTGAAAGGAAGTAAAACATTTGTTAGAGATATGAAATTTGAAATTGAGATATGAAGTTTTTCCGTGCGCTATTAAGGAAAAAAGAGATTTTTATTTATTGGTAGCACCGCTCGAAACGGTGCTACCAATTTCAATTTAAGAGTAAATTATTCATCACTCATAATTTATTATTATTTTCCAAATACCTCAATACTATTTAATTCTGGACCACCACCCGCATTACCTGAACCTGCAACGGTATAGATTTTCTTTCTTATCACGACTGCCCCAGTACCGTGTCTGCCTTTATTGAGATTAGGCAATTTTCGCCAAATCATTTTTTTGGTGTCCAAGGCTTCCACTTCTGAATGTGCCTCTTTTTGACCACTTTCACCACCCATAATTATCAGTTCATTGCCTACTACTACGGCAGAATTTCCAGCCCTTAAAGTGGGTAGGTTAAGCGATCCGGGCAACGTAGTCCACGTTTGAGTTTTGAAATCATAAATATCAACAGAGGGTTCGGTCAATTGAAAAACTTTATTGATTTTTGCTGAAGAACGTCTGCCACCTGCCACATAAATTTTATCATTCACGATGGCTGCACTCACGTGGTCACGGGCGTGTGGAGCATCTGCGAGTTTCTTCCACATATGTGTTTCTGGGTCATATTCATCTAACCACGCCACATGGCCATCCCAATGCCCATCTTGAATGCCACAGACCACATAAAACTTATTTTTATAAAGTACTAAACCCGCAGAACCCCGCAATCTATCCGTAGGGATATCGTCACTTTTCCGCCATTCTTGTTTTTCGGGATTATAAATATAGATGTTCTTTACAGGCGTTTCGTGCGGATAACCACCTTCAAAAGCTCCAATTACATAAACCTCACCCTTATAGGTAGCCGCCTGTAAGTGGTTGAATTCCATGGGAGTATTAGGCGTTTTAGTCCATGTATTTGTTTTAATATCGTAAATCTCAGTAGGTTTAATACCTCTGCCACCAAACAAAACCAGTTTATCCCCCACAGCCGCCAAAGTATTTTCATGACGATTAGTGCAGTTGTTGGTAGGCGATAATGTTTGCCATGTTTGGGCGGAGATTGTGGCTATATTGATTGTTAAAAGGGTTGTAATTAGGAAGGTTTTCATTTTGTTATTTTGGTAATTTAGATTATTTTTTGTTACTTCCAGAAAAAAGAAATGTTTCGCTATTATTGAATAATAATTCTATGCAAGTAAGTGGAAAGAAATATCCGTGGCACGGCTAAACACATAATCTATAGATTAATAAGTAGTGCCACGGGTTTATTCTCCATTTATTTTATCTCATCACTTATTCACTTTTTATTATTACTAAAACTTAATTCCAAACCGTTCCCCCAAACCCTTCAAATCATTCACCACAGGCTCCAAGAGGGTAATTCCTTCGGCTTTGCGTTGGGCTTCGATTTCTCTTTCGGGGTCGCCCGGTACTAATACTTTTTGCCCGTCAATGGCTGGGGCGGCGTGAAAACGGTCAATCCATCTATCCATATCTGCCTTAAAATCTGCCGCTGGTCGGAATCCGTCAATACGCATGGCTCCCAAAAAATGCCCTGTGCCTTTGCCCACTTGCTCTCCCGCTGCCATAAATCCTGCCGTAGCAAATGGAGGTACCCAAGGTCCAAAATTCGCCCCTGAAAGCACACCCGACAATATATCTACAATCGCCCCGAGCCCATACCCCTTGTGCGAACCATGCTCACGGTCGCCCCCAAGAGGAAGCAATGCACCACCATTTTTTACGGCATTTGAATCATCTGTTGCATTTCCATCTTTGTCTTGAACCCATCCCAAAGGAGCAGGAGAGCCTTTTCTTTGAAGAATTTCCATTTTGCCATACGCCACAGCGGTACTCGCAAAATCAGCCACAAAAGGCGGATTCTTTTCTGCTGGCACGGCGACAGCAATGGGATTGGTGCCT
>JANPIG010000947.1:0-1705 GCA_031424875.1 Cytophagales bacterium | reverse complement strand
GAAAATGAAGACGAATTTGATGAACAAATGGATAGAGCCGTTTCAGAAGCTATTTCTTCGTTTGGCAATGGGGCAGTTTTCATTGAAAAATACATCACCGCCCCTAAACACATTGAAATTCAGGTGCTTGGCGATAAACATGGTAACGTAATTCACCTTTTTGAAAGAGAATGTTCAGTGCAACGTCGGCATCAAAAGGTAGTTGAAGAAGCTCCTTCTTCGGTGCTTACCCCTGAAATTCGGGAAGCGATGGGGCAATGTGCTGTTATGGTGGCGAAGGCTTGCAATTATTATGGAGCGGGTACGGTAGAGTTTATTGTGGATGAAAATTTGGACTTTTATTTCTTAGAAATGAATACCCGTCTGCAAGTAGAACATCCTGTTACTGAAATGATTACGGGTATAGATTTGGTAAAAGAAATGATTTGGATTGCCGAAGGAAAACCACTTTCTATCAAGCAAAAAGACCTCAAAATTAACGGACATTCCATAGAAATCCGAGTAAGTGCCGAAGATCCTAAAAATAACTTTCTGCCCGATGTAGGAACGTTACATACCTATGTGCGTCCGCAAGGTAATGGCGTGCGAGTGGATGATGGCTTTGAGCAAGGCATGGTAATTCCGATTTATTACGATTCGATGATTGGAAAACTAATATCTTACGGAAAAGACCGCAATGAAGCCATCGAGAAGATGATTCGAGCAATTGATGAATTCAAAATAACGGGTATTGAGACCACTTTGCAGTTCTGCAAATTCGTTTTGAAACACGAAGCCTTCGTTTCTGGAAAATTTGATACACGCTTTATTGGTTTGTATTACACACCCGAAAAATTGGAAGAAGCTGCTGACTCTGATGAAGAAACGATTGCGGCACTTTTAACTAATCATTTATTAACTCATAAAAAAGCTGTAAACCCCTCTACTTCAAATGTAGGTGTTCCTGTTCAACAAAGTCAATGGAAAGCGAACAGAATAAGTTTAAGATAATAAAATATGTTTACCACAAAAAAATACGAAATAGATATTGATTATCACCCAACCTATAAATCTGGTTCGGAAAATAATTTGTTCAAATTTGATTTTGAATATCTTGAAAATAGGAAAACAAAAACCCCAACTATTTTTGGCATTAAAATTCTTGAAAATGGCGCTTGCTTAAAAAGTGTTGTAATCAGTGCGGAGGGTGGAGAAACTGGCGTTCATAATAGTGCTTTGGTGATTGAAGAAGACAGATTAATACTTTGCTGTGGCAATAAAATCTTTTGCCTATCAATTCCAGATTTAACTCTTTTATGGAAAATACAGGCGGATGATTTTACTTGTTTCCAAGTTTTTGATTATCAAGATTCCTACATCGTGCATGGTGAAATTAATATTTCAAGAATAAATCATGATGGTACGATTCTTTGGCAATATTCAGGAGAAGATATTTTCATGAATATGGATGATGAGGTTGAATGTGAACTTCGAGCGGATTATATCATTGCCAGCGACTTTAATAATAAGGTTTATAAAATTGGGTATGATGGGAAAGATTACGTAAAAAATATTAATTGAAGAAGATTCAGAAAATACCTTTAAATTTGGCAACAATTAATTTAACCAAATAAATAAATCATGGCTTTAAATGAACAACTTACAACCGCAAAAAACTCAACGATGCGCTTTTTCAGAAAACTTTTCATTGGCATTCTCATTTTTG
>JANPIG010000946.1:0-1564 GCA_031424875.1 Cytophagales bacterium | reverse complement strand
CACGCTCATGCAAATCATCCACATTTTGGGTAATAATCCTAACGTTGAAATACTTTTCTAATTTGGCTAAGATTTTATGTCCTTCGTTAGGTTTCACAGTGGGAAGTTGCTTACGTCTTTCGTTATAAAAACGTTGAACCAAAGCTGAATCACGCTCCCACCCTGCAGGCGTAGCAACGTCTTCAATGGAATAGTTTTCCCAAAGTCCGTCTGAATCTCTAAAAGTAGCGATACCACTTTCCGCAGAAATACCCGCTCCTGTAAGTACAACTAATGTTTTCTTCATCTGTTTTTATTTTTTACGACCTTTAGCAGGTGCCGCAGGCGTTTCTTCACCTAATCTCAAACAATCCTCTAATGTCAACTCTTCTGGCTTCACGTCTTTCGGAATTTTCACATTTCTTTTCCCAATTTGAATATACGGTCCATACATTCCGTTCAATACCTTCACACTTTCATTTTCAGGAAATTCTTTGACATATTTATTAGCTTCAGCATTGCGTTTTTTCTCAATAATTTCAACAGCTCGAGCCATCGTGATGGTATCTAAACTATCCGTCCTACCCAAGGAATAAAATTTTCCAGCGTGTTTTACATATGGCCCAAATCTACCTTTACCCGTGCTGATTGGCTCATTTTCAAAAACTCCCAAGGCACTTCCAGCATCCGCAACTCGTTTTTCATTCAAAATTTCAATAGCTCTTGCTTCAGTAATTGTAAAGGGGTCTTCTGATGGGGGTAAACTTGTAAATTTATCATCATGCTTGATGTATGGCCCCATTTTACCAGCTCCGATAATCATTGGCTTGTCTTCATAAAAACCTACTTCACGAGGTAATTTTGGCAATTCCATCAAAGCCAAAGCTTCATCAAGTGTTATATTACTAACCAATTGGTCTTTCTTAAGATTAAAAAATAAGGGCTTTTCTTCATCTTTTGTTTTCTGTTCCCCCAACTGTACATAAGGACCAAATTTACCGAGTCGAACTGAAATTGGTTTTCCAGTTTTAGGATCTATTCCTAAATCACGAGAAGAACCGACTGAACCTCTATCTATTCCTTTACTATCTTCAATGGTTTTATGAAAATTGCCATAAAAATTGCCAATCATTTCCGACCATTCAATTTTACCCGTAGCAATATCATCAAATTCATCTTCCATGTCGGCAGTGAATTTAAAATCAACTACATCTGTAAAATTGCTAACCAAAAAGTCATTGACGACCATTCCTACCGACGTAGGGAATAACTTTTGCTTTTCGGTTCCAAAGGTTTCTTTACTGATTTTTTCAGAAATTTTATTTGTCTTCAAAACCATTTCTTTGAAAGAACGCTCTTTGCCCTCACGGTCTTCTTTTACTACATATTCACGTTTTATGATGGTTGAAATAGTGGGTGCATAAGTTGATGGACGACCGATACCTTTTTCTTCCAATGCCTTCACCAAACTTGCTTCCGTATAGCGAGCAGGAGGGCGTGAGAAACGTTCTGTTGCCTTCATTACATCTAAATCAAGGATTTGACCTATATTTAGGGGCGGTAACATTTTTGAATTTTCTTCATC
>JANPIG010000945.1:0-2113 GCA_031424875.1 Cytophagales bacterium | reverse complement strand
AGACGATTTGAATGCTTTTGTGGTGTACGGGTTTTCTTACCTTTCGCTAATAAACCTTTACGTGAACGAGGGTGACCTCCTGATGAACGACCTTCACCACCACCCATTGGGTGATCGACTGGGTTCATTACAACACCACGAACTCTTGGACGACGACCTAACCAACGATGACGACCTGCTTTACCCATTACGGTATTCATGTGGTCAGCGTTTGATACTGAACCGATAGTAGCTAAGCATCTTGACAACACCATACGCATTTCGCCTGATGGTAATTTCAAAGTTGCATACTTACTATCACGAGCTAATAATTGTGCGTAAGTTCCTGCTGAACGTGCCATTTCGGCTCCTCCGCCTGGGCGAAGTTCAATTGCGTGAACAATTGTACCTGTTGGAATATTAACTAAAGGTAGTGTGTTTCCTACTTCTGGGGCTGCTGTAGCCGAAGAAATAACGGTCTGTCCTACTTTGATACCTGTTGGTGCAATGATATAAGCTTTCTCGCCATCTGTATATTCGATTAAAGCGATACGTGCTGTACGGTTAGGATCATACTCAACTGTCAATACAGTTGCTTCAACATCAAACTTGTTTCTTAAAAAGTCGATGATACGGTAGCGACGTTTGTGTCCACCACCAATATAACGCATGGCACGGTGTCCATCTGCATTACGACCACCAGTTCTTTTAACAACTTCCAACAAGGGTTTGTACGGTTTAGAGGCTGTTATTTCCTCAAAAGTCGGAGCAATCCTGTGGCGTGTGCCTGGGGTTCTTGGTTTTAATTTTCTTGTAGCTGCCATTGCTGTGCTTAGTTCAATTTATCGGGATGAACTCCCATAGTGACCAGTTGCTTAGTTAATAATTAATGATTAACAATTAATAGTTTTAACTTCAATTCTTAGTAATCAGTAGTATGTAAATTTTAACATTTGCTTACAACCATTTACTTGGAACTTCTAATTATTCGCTATTAACTATTCTCTATTAACTGTTAATTATTCACTGAATTAGATTCCGTCATAGAAATCGATAACTTCACCTTTAGCGATAGTTACGATTGCTTTTTTGTACGTAGAAGTGATACCAGAGGATACTGAGGTTCTGGTGCTTCTTGATTTCTTCTTACCGAATTGGCGAAGTGTATTTACCGAAGTAACTTCCACACCATACATTTTCTTAATTTCTTTAGCAATCTCCACTTTATTCGTTTTGTTTGCTACCTCGAAAACGTATTGACCGCCTTTCTGTAAGTCCTGAGATTTCTCAGTAAGAATTGGTCTTTTGATAATGCTCATTTTATTGTTAGATAAAAGATGATTCTATTTTTGAAACGGCTCCTTCAACGATAATTAATTGAGTAGCGTTTACGATGTCATAAGTATTGATTTGACCAGCCGTTGCAACTTTTGCCTTTGGAACATTACGTCCTGACAAGAATACGTTTTGGTTATCTTCTGGTAAAATCATCAATGTTTTTGTTCCGTTCAATGAAAGAGCATTTAACATTGCTAAGTATGACTTAGTTTTTGGGGCATCGAAAGAGAATCCTTCTAACACCGTTACGTTGCCCGATTGTGCTTTGGCTGCATAAGCTGACTGACGTGCTAATGATTTAACTTTCTTATTTACCTTGAACGAGTAATCTCTTGGTACTGGTCCGAAGATACGTCCACCACCTTTCATTAATGGTGATTTAGCTGAACCTGCACGAGCACCACCCGTACCTTTTTGTTTTTTGATTTTGCGAGTTGAACGAGAAACTTCTGCTCTTGCTTTCGCTTTGTGAGTTCCTTGACGCTGATTTGCCAAGAACTGCTTTACGTCTAACCAAACAACGTGTTCGTTTGGCTCGATGCCAAAGATTTCGTCAGAAAGGGTTACTTTCTTTCCTGTCTCTTTGCCTTGTATGTTTAAAACTGATAATTCCATTTGTCTAATTTGAAAATTAGTTAATTTGAAAATTTGAAAATTAATAATTGTCGATATTTTGTAGCCTTAATTATTGGGCTTTAGTATCTTTCAAATTTTCAAATCTATTTTTCAAGAATAACGTAAGAGTTTTTCGCTCCTGGGATTGAACCTGAGACTACGATAAGGTTTTTTTCTGCAT
>JANPIG010000944.1:0-2738 GCA_031424875.1 Cytophagales bacterium | reverse complement strand
GATTGTAATCCTTTCAAAATGAATATCATGGGACACGCCATGTTTGCTACTAAAAAAGTATCACCAGGTGGACATTGGATGGGCATTACTTCTCAAGTAACTCGTCAGCAAAAAGCAGATTTAGCTCAAACCGTTGAAGCGTATTTATTGACTTCTGTTTCAATCTTCGATGGTTTTATCTCATGTTGGACAGAAAAATATCGCTCCGTAAGGGTACGCCCTGAAAGTGTAATTAATGCTAATATTGACAAAGATTGGCAACCCATTTTACAAACACCTCCCTTTCCCGAATATCCATCTGGACACTCCGTGATTTCAGCAGCGGCACAAGTTGCTCTGACAAAAGTTTTGGGGAAAGATGTAGCCTTTGCAGATTCAACGGAAATGGCTTATGGGCTGCCCGTCAGAAAATTCAATTCATTCTATAATGCCGCCCAAGAAGCTTCAATTAGCCGTTTATACGGAGGAATTCATTTCCGCCCCGCTTTAACTAATGGATTTTTGCAAGGCGAAAAAGTTGGCAATTGGGTAATTTCTAAATTGAAAACAAGGAAATAATTTTCAAAATAACTCAGTATTGTAAATTATTGTTATTTTTGTAGAGAAATCATAATACCACGAATATTAAGTGTATGTCCACAAATAAGTCTTTCCAGTTAATAGTTAATAATTAATAGTTGTAAAAAACACTTTTGCTGTTTACTAAAATAACTATTAATTATTGTTTATTCACTATTAATCGTAAGGCTTGTTTCAAATTGTTTATCACAAATTAACGGCTTTGGTTTGTTCCAAAATACCGTCAAAAGCACGCATGATTAACGAAGAAGCAAAAGAAATTAAAGCAGAAATCGAAGCACCAGCTATCGAATCAACAGCATCTGTTGAACCCACAGCAACGGCAGAAATGCCTGAAAATGAGGTAGTTGAAACCTCTGAACCCATAGAAGATAATGCACCCGTGGCAACAACACAACCAGATGTTGTTGAGGTTTCGTCAGAATCTACATCAGAACTTACGGAAGGAGTTGCAGAGCCAGAAGCACTATCAACTTCAGAAATTTCAGAACCCGTTGAGCACACAAATCAGACGGCAGATACTGAAACGCCAGAAATCAATGTAGAGGCCCAGCCAAAAGCAGACATGGCAACAACTACTACTACAGAGGCTACTCCAGTGGAGACTGCCACAGTGGATGCTGCCACAGTGGACACTGCCACAGTGGACACTGCCCCTGAAACAGAAGTAACTGCAGTTTCTGAAAAACCTGCTCCAGCTCCCGCCATGATTGCCACGAGCGAAGAAGCTACTCCTTCTGACGATACAGAAGTAGTTGAGGTTCAAAAAGTTGATTATTCTGGTTTTGAGAAAAAGGATTTTGTCTCTACCTTAGAAAAACTCTTGGCAGAAGTAAAGGAGAATCCGTCAGTAGGTGCTTTCAGACGTTCCGAAGATACTCTAAAAGAAATTCGTCCCTTGTTTGAAGCAATAAAATCTGCTGAAAAAGGGGAGGCTCTTGCCAAGTTTAAAGAAGCAAATGAAGGCGCAGAAGAGGGTTTTGAATATAAATTTGATGCCGATGTAGAGTCATTCGATAAACTTTTTAAGGCATTAAAAGATGAACGTTCAAAGTATTTCCAAAGTATTGAGAAAGAAAAGGATAAAAACTTTACGCAAAAAACTGAACTAATCAATCGCCTTCGTACACTTGTAGAGGGAGAAGATAGTAATGACCCCGCTCATATTAAAACGGGCTTCAACGATTTTAAGAAAATCCAGGACGAATGGAAAGCCGCAGGGAATGTAAATTCTCCACACAATAATACGTTGTGGCAAACTTACCACGCCCTTGTAGATAGATTTTATAGTAACCGTAGCATTTACTTCGAGCTTCTGGAACTTGATCGTAAGCGTAATCTTCAACAGAAAATTGACCTTTGCACCAAGATAGAAAAAATCTCAGAAGCTGCTAAGACAGAGAACGTTACGGGCAAAATGTTGGACGAAGCCGTAGCCGCTTTTGAAGAATACAAGCACGTAGGTCCTGCTCCAAAAGAAGAAAACGAGCTGATTTGGCAGCGAGTTAAAGATGCCTTGGACGTAATTTACGGCAAACGTCGTGAACAAGGAGAAGCCTCAAAAGCCGAAGCCGAACAAGTTTACGCTTTGAAAGCATCCATCAGCGAATTGATTGAGCCTTTTGCTACATTTAATTCAGGTTCTATTTCAGAATGGAACGACCGTACAAAAGCACTTTTGGCTTTGCAAGACCAATGGAACGAGATAAAAGGATTTATGCCGAAGGAAAAAGGCAAAGAATTGAGCGATAAATTTTGGGCCGATATCAAGACCTTCTTCCGTAATAAAACTGAATTCTTTAAGGTTTTAGAATCAAAAAGGGATGAAAATTTAGTGGCCAAAACGGCAATTATTCAAGAAGTTGAGGCATTATTGGAAAGTGGAGATGAGTCGCAGGAGGCTACAAATACCGTAATCCGTTTGCAAAAAGAATTCCGTGAAATAGGACATGTTCCTGAGAAAGATAAAGATACTATTTACGAAAAATTCAAGACTGCTTGCGATGCCTTCTTCAACGCTAAACGTGCTAAGAATCAAACAGTTGAGAAAGATTTTGAAGCAAATTTAGAAAAGAAAAATGCCCTATGTGCTTTGATTGAAAGTGAGTCCGTGGAGGGAGCAAATACAACCCGTTTGGCAGAATTTAAAGAGCAATGGT
>JANPIG010000943.1:0-3518 GCA_031424875.1 Cytophagales bacterium | reverse complement strand
ATAGAAGAACTAAAATTATTTACCTCTCATTTAAATATTGAAGATTAAGAATTTCAAATTGTTCCAAACAATAAAACATACATTCTTCTTAAATTGCACATAATTTCCTCACAAAATCACCAACAACTATGTGCGATACCTTCATTGCCCTTCCTTCCGTAACAAAGAATAAAACTATAATCTTCGGTAAAAACTCCGACCGTGAACCCAACGAAGCTCAAGCAATTGTACGTTTTCCAAGAAGAAAAAATACCGAAAAAAACGTTCGATGTACTTTTATAGAAATTCCACAAGTGGCTGAATCTTATGAAGTTATCTTGTCAAAACCCTTTCAGATGTGGGGGGCAGAAATGGGTGTAAATGAGTTTGGCGTAACCATTGGCAACGAAGCTGTTTTCACGAAAGTCAAAATTGATAAATCTAACAACGGACTCACGGGTATGGACTTGCTGAGGCTTGCTTTGGAGCGTTCACAGACTGCTAAAGATGCCCTAAATTGTATCTCGGATTTACTGAAAACTTATGGACAAGATGCTTGCGGAGGCTATGAAAATAAAGATTTTTTCTACCATAATTCCTTCATGATTGCCGACAAAGAAGAGGCATGGATTCTGGAAACTGCTGGTCGTGAGTGGGTTGCGAAAGAAGTAAAAGATTATGGCAGTATTTCAAACGGGCTAACAATAGGAGAAGACTTCGATATGATTTCAGAAAATGTTACCTCTTTTGCACAAGAAAAAGGTTGGCACAAAACAGGAAACTTTGATTTCCATAAATCCTATTCTGACCCACTTATGTCGTGGGCAAGTGGGTGCAAAATACGTCAAAAAATTACTTCTGAAAGAGCTTCAATTGAAGGTTTTACCGTAAAATCTGCCATTGAATTATTATCTTCTCATCACCTTTCAGACCAAGATTTTGCTCCTCATAAAGCCACCACGAGTGATGTATGTATGCACGCAACTAGTATGCTCAACCCAAGTCATACCGTTGGATCAATGATTGTAGAAATTAGAAAAGATAAACCTACAACTATTTGGCTAACAGGTACTTCTAATTCATGTTTGTCAATCTATAAACCTTTTTTCTTAGGAGAAAATGGTGTTTTGAACGAAACATTCCAAGCCCCAGAAGCTAAATTTGATAGAAAAACACTTTGGTGGATTGCTGAAAGATTACACCGTTTGGGCAATTTGAATTATCAAAAATTAAAAGAAATAATCAGCCCAGAAAGAACGCAATTACAAGAAAATTTTCTGAAAGAAGAACAAAGTATAATGTCAGAAAATGCGTCTTTAGAAATCCTACAAAATTTCTCAAAAGACAGTTTTCAAACCGCTTTCAAAACCCTGATAGACTGGAACAACAAAGCCGCCAAAATAGCATGGCGACCCACTTCTTGGAATTTCATTTATTATTTTTCAAGAAGAAAATTGAATAGTAAGGTTGGGCTGTAGTTTAGTGATTTTAAAACTATATTTGGAATTATCTATGTATTTTTAACAGATAATTCCAAATATAAATATTTATATTTGGAATTATCTATGTATTTTTGATAGATAATTCCAAATATATGATAGGAAGAGATTTGCAAATAGACCAATTAAATGAGGCTTTGAAGAACTCAAAATCATCTTTTATTGCTATTACAGGCAGAAGAAGAGTTGGGAAAACGTACCTGATAGATGAAGTTTACAAAAAGAATATTTGCCTTAGAGTTACAGGAATTCAGGATGGAGATTTAAAAGTACAGCTTGTAAATTTTACGGAAAAAATATCAGAGCATTCAAACAAACCCATATTTACCATTCCTCAAAATTGGCAAGAAACATTTTTACATCTAAAAAGCTATTTAAAAACGCTATCAAAGAATAAAAAACAAGTCATTTTTTTGGATGAATTACCATGGATGAATACAGCAAAATCAGGCTTCATTCAGCTATTAGCTCATCTTTGGAATGATTTTCTTTCCAAAGAATCTCATTTTATTTTAGTCATTTGTGGTTCTTCAACCTCATGGATAACCCAAAAAATAGTCAATGATAAAGGTGGATTTCATAACAGATTGACTCATCACATTAAACTAATCCCTTTTACACTTTCAGAAACTAAACAATTTTTGCACACAAAAAATATTAAACTTACTGATTCATCCATTGCTGAAATATATATGATTATGGGTGGTATTCCTTTTTACTTAGAAAATATTAAACAAGGTGAAAGCCCTACGATGAGTATAGAAAGAATGTGTTTTTTGGAAGGAGGTATTCTTAAAAATGAATACGATAATTTGTATAAAGCCATTTTTGATTCTCCTGCAAATCATGAAGCAATAGTGGAAGCATTGGCAAATTCCAAGCAAGGCTTAATGAGGGAAGAAATTATTAATAAAACTAAAATCAACTCAGTAGGAAGTTATCAAAGAGCAATGGAAGAATTATTAATTTCTGGATTTGTAGTGGAAGAATACCCATTTGGTAAAAAAAAAAGAGGGTCTATTTATCGTTTAGTGGATGAATTTTCGGTATTTTACCACAAGTTTATAAAAACTAATCGAAAAAATCAGGTAGGTATTTGGCAGATACTTTCAAACTCGCAATCATATAAAATCTGGTCTGGTTATGCTTTTGAGTCGCTTTGTATGAAGCACGTAAGCGAAATAAAAAAGGCGATGGGCGTGCAAAATGTCTATGCCGAAACGTCCTCATATCGTCATGTAGGCGATAAAACAGAAGATGGTTTTCAAATAGATTTAATCATTGATAGAAAAGATATGACTATTAATCTATGTGAATGTAAGTTTTATGAATCAACTTTTGAAATTACAAAGAAATATGCAAGCCAATTGAAATCAAGGAAATCTGCTTTCCGTATAGCTACAAATACAAAGAAAAATATTTTTACAACACTAATTTCTAACCATCCCATTAAAGAAAATGAATATTCTTTAGAATCAGTAGAGGTAAGAATTACAGTAAGTGATTTGATGTAAAAATCATTGATTATTTGATTGAAAATCAATAACTTACAAAGAAAACAAATCCCCCGCATTTAAAACCCCTTCTAATCATGCTCAAAAAAATATTAATCGGACTGGCTATTGTAGCAGTACTATTGTTTGTGGCTTTTCAAATCATGAAATCAAAAACCAAAAGTGCAAGTCCAGAAGTAATACAATCGTATTCAGTAGGTACAGCCAAAGTTGATTTGTATTACTCTTCACCATCCAAAAAAGGTCGTGAAATTTTCGGAGGAATTATCAAATACGGTGAAGTTTGGCGTACAGGGGCCAATGAACCCACAACCTTTGAAACCGATAAAAACCTTATCATTGATGGCAAAAAATTACCCGCTGGAAAATATTCTTTATGGACGATTCCTCAACAAGATAGTTGGACGGTTATTTTCAACAAAGAAATCCCATATTGGGGAGACAATACTGATGGAAAAGCTGCCAGAAACGACAAAGAGGACATTATTCAAGTAGTTGTTCCCGTTGAAAAATTGACAACTCCACA
>JANPIG010000942.1:0-1138 GCA_031424875.1 Cytophagales bacterium | reverse complement strand
TTATCCATGATTTTGATCAGAGCAATGGTAGTATCACCCTCCGCAGGTACGCCAGTTGCTTTATACACATCTCCTTCATGTGTGCCAATATATAAATTACCAGCAATTTTACCTAACTTCAAAAATGAAACTGTCAGAGCTTTAACGCCTGAAAAGGTTAAGTTTGAGGTTTTATAGGTATATTTTGGTGACTTTCCTTTGATGTGATACCGGAAAATTTTGGTTAGCTCCTCCGATGCCAGCGTATTATTTTCGTATAAAGTATGCGTTGGCGAATCATAATCAGCAGGATTAATAAAGGCACCACGTTTATCAAATTGTGGTTGCATCTCTACGGCAAGAGAATCATTTTTCACTGCCCCTGCCATGTTTAATCTTGGTGTAACGTGCGTGTATGAACTGATTACAATGTTGGTATCTAATTTATCAATAAAAGTCAAGCCTCCATCACCGCCATTGATTGCCGTTCCGCTACTTATTTTACCGTAAGGCGACAGTAGCGAATGTGTCCCATTATCTTGAGAACCAACCACTATTGTTCCACTGTTGGCTATCGGATTCACATCAATACTGAAATATTGTGTTACATTATAGCCTCTATTTCGGCTTTTTATTTTGGGATAACTTTTCCCCGAAGAGGCCCAATCAGGAGCATAATAAACGCCTCCATCATTTCCAAAAATAGCTTCATCTGGGAAACCTGGGCGAGCTAAAAAAGCGTGATTGTCAACGTGCATTAATTCTCCTAATTCAGCATAACCTCTTTTCGGAAGCCACGTACTGCCACTATCAACGCTCATGCTGTACGCAATTCCTGCGGCATAAAGTGCATTTGGATTGGTTTCGTGCGTTCCCAAAATGAGGTCATAAGTACCTTGGTCGCCCATGAATTGTTTTTCTCCTCCTCCGTTTAGGTCTTCATAAACAGGTACTTTCATGGGTGTCCATGTCGTTCCTGCATCAAAACTTTTTAAGAAGAAATTGGCTTTTGATACGCCGCTGAGAGCAGAAACTGCATAAATAACCTGCGATTCTCCCTTCGTACTTGGAGCAAGAGCAAATTCAACTCGACCATTACTCTTGCGAGGTTGGCCTGCAAAATGACCGCGGTGGTGTGCTGGACCACGACCGATCCGCT
>JANPIG010000941.1:0-1058 GCA_031424875.1 Cytophagales bacterium | reverse complement strand
AAATCCTCAATATCAATCTCCGCATTTTCGATGGCTTCCGAACCATAGTCAGCAATGGTCTTAATTTTCGTTTCGATATATTCACAATACGTTTTTAAATTCCCTTCAATCGTCAGAAAGTCAGCAGGTTGCAAACTGCCAATGGCTTCCACTTGAATTTGAAATTGGTCAGATAAAAGACTCTTACCAAATTGCGCCAATTCATCAGGCAGTCTGTTCCATGATTTTCCTTCCATGGCTTTATCCATCGCAAAACTCTCAATTGCCTTCGTGATTTGCTCAAAATTATCTGTATTTACTTTACTGAAAAGCGATTCAACGGCAGCATCCAGTAGGACTTCCGAATCAAGATTAACCTCAAAATTGAATGGAAAGCCTAATTCTTCCGTAAAAGCCGCCACAATTCGTTGCACAAAAGAATCAATGGTTGACACCGAAAAGTTAGCGTACTCATGAATGATATGCTTGAAGGTATTATTGGCACGTTGACGAAGCTCCCACTCATTGATTCCAACGCCTTCTTGAATCAATTCCTCAAGAATTTGCTGAAAAAGCCCCTCCGACTCTTGAATATCTTTGGCATCGGTACTGGAAAATTGGCGGAGGTATTTCAAAATACGTTCCTTCATTTCACCAGAAGCCTTTTTGGTAAAAGTAACTGCCAAAATATGGTTAAAATACCATGGAGAATCGGTTTTAAGGGCTAATTTGATGTATTCCTTCGCCAACGTATAAGTTTTGCCTGAGCCTGCAGATGAGGAGTATATTTTGAATTTGGGGGGGGATTGCATTTTTTTTATTTCAATAAATTAAGTAATCTCAAAAACAAAACATCCTGACAATCAATTAATTATCAGGATGTTCTTTGTGCGTACTGTTTTGAATTCTTCCTTAAACGAAAGTTAGGCTTGGTACTTTTTGCTCTTATTTCTTTCATCATTTTTCTAAAATCAGTCAATTCTTCATTAGTCCATGGTTCAGATTTTGTACTAAAATCTACGTCTATTGATTCTTTTATTAGTCCCATTTCAAGTGGTTGTATTGCATTTATCATTACC
>JANPIG010000940.1:0-1492 GCA_031424875.1 Cytophagales bacterium | reverse complement strand
GGACGTGTTATTTGGAGAGGGCTGATTTTCAGCGGGATACGTATAAATTGCTGTAACCACTTCACCCTCTTTTATAGCTCCTGTAATAGGCGAACTACTTGATTGATAGACCCTTATAATCTGCCCAATTCGTAAAGGACTACCAGAATACATATCGTTCAAAGTGTACAATTCATCCACTGACATATTATACATTCTGGAAATACTAAAAAACGTTTGCTTAGGCTCTACCACATGACTTTTCACTACTTTCGAGTTCTTTTTAGTCGGATAAGTGGTGGTAGGCGGTGGACTATATACGGTAGTTGATGCTGGCTTGTTCGTAAGGCTCGAATTATTGGGTTGAGTCGTAGTAACAGTCACTGTTTTTACGGTTTCAGCGGGTGTGTAAACCGTTGGGCGAGGGTCATTGACAACTAAGGGTTTTGTAGAAGCAGTGGCATTATTATCCGTCTTTGTTTCGAAAACAGTTATATCGGGTTGTGTATTTTGGGGAACAACTTTTACATTAACTGGCTGATTAACGATTGGTTTTTTCACTACACTTGGTTGCTGGGGTACTACATAAGGTTTATCATCAGCGCTTTTGACATACTCAATACTTTGCCCCTCAGGACGAGTTTCAATTAACCATAAAAGACGTCCTTTTTGCAAACGTTGTATTTGCGACATGCGGTTTTTTTCTAATAAAGCCTCCATTTGAATGCCGTACATTTGTGAGATTTTCCACATCGATTCATAGCCCAAAACTGTATGGTATGCTACTACCGCACGGCTATCTTTTTTCTTCAAATAATACACCTCATTCGGAATTATTCTATCATTTTCATCAATATCATTAAACTTCAAAAAACGTTTTAGATTGATTCCTGCACGAGTAGCTATGCTTTCGGGAGTATCTCCTTGAACTGCCAAAACTCCCTTTTTACCATTAATTTCGTAGAAAACTGGTTCATTGGCAGCATAAACCTGAGTTAAACGTACCAAAACAGGGAAACCTAAATCTTGGCTAATTGCCACTTGGTCTTCCGAGAATTTCTTTTGGTCATTTTTAATTTTTAAATCTAAATATTGTTGGTTATCTACAGGTAAATACACAATATAATCCTTGTCATCTGGAACGGTCGAAGATTTCAACCAAGTATTATTTATCACCACATCCGATAAAGGAATTTCCAATTCTTGGGCAATATCAGTAAGGTTTTTGCCTCGGCTATTGTTATATTCAAAAAGATAAGTAGAAGCGGGGCTATTTTTAGATAATTTATATTGTTTTTCCATAAAATGACGATAAGCCAAGAACCGCAAAACGTACCAATCGGTCGAGGAATTTACGGTAATTTCGTTCTTATAAGCCCAGTCAATATCCGTCATTCGTCTGACAGCCCCAAGCCCCAAACGATAGGATTGCAGCGTGGAAACCCAGTTTTTGAGAATTAAATTATTGGGTGAAAGATATACTGCTGCCCCTTTAGTAGCAGCGGCAATATGT
>JANPIG010000939.1:0-2217 GCA_031424875.1 Cytophagales bacterium | reverse complement strand
CCAATGCCGATGCCATTAGAACACAATTGATTGATAAAAGTAAATGGTATTTGCCCTTTAATATAAAATAAGGAAAATATCTACAATTTTTTATCCGTGGCTGGTATCTCACGGGGAGAATCTTGGCATATCGCCCCGATGAGGCTTCCCATAAACCTTACCCATTCCTAAAAAATGAAATTAATACCTTCAATCTTCTTTTTAATCATTACTATTGCGGCATATTCTCAACGAAAAGTTGAAAAACTCAATCGAGGATTGGTTGCCGTGCGTACCAGCACTTCGCAAGTGTATTTGAGTTGGCGTTTGTTAGGTACAGAATCTGCCGAAATTAGTTTTAATCTGTACCGAAACGGGAAGAAAATAAATACTTCGCCCATCAGTAAAACCACTGATTTTGTGGATAACACCTCTGAAAATGGTCAATATTTAGTCCGACCAATAATTAATAATATTGAACAAATAGCCTCGGAGGAAGCCACTGTTTTTACTAATTCATTTATAGAAATTCCCTTGAAGATTCCCGAAGGTGGCACAACGCCCGATGGAGTTACTTATACCTACAATGCCAACGATTGCAGTGTGGGCGATGTGGATGGTGATGGCGAATACGAGATTTTTGTGAAGTGGGATCCCTCAAACTCCAAGGATAATTCGCAAAGCGGATTTACTGGCAACGTCTATATTGATGCCTATAAAATGAATGGGACGTTTCTGTGGCGGATTGATTTAGGAAGAAATATTAGAGCGGGAGCTCATTATACCCAATTTTTAGTCTATGATTTTGATTCTGATGGCAAAGCCGAAATGATCTGCAAAACCGCCGATGGTACAAAAGATGGATTAGGGAAAGTAATAGGAGACGAAAAAGCTGATTACCGAATCGCTACGGGTTATGTATTATCAGGACCCGAATTTTTGACGGTTTTCAACGGTCAAACTGGCGAAGCAATGGCAACTACTGATTACTTACCCGCTCGTGGCAATGTGGCGGATTGGGGCGATAATTACGGGAATAGAGTGGATAGATACATTGCCGCAGTGGGTTATTTGGATGGAAAAATGCCCTCAGCCGTGTTTGGAAGGGGATATTACACTCGTTTGGTAAGAGTAGCTTGGGACTGGCGAGAAGGAAAATTAACCCATCGTTGGACCTTTGATAGTAACAATAATCAAAAAGAATATGAATATCAAGGCAATCATCAGATGACCGTTGGCGATGTTGACAATGATGGAAAAGATGAAATTATTAATGGAGCAAGTTGTATTGATGATGATGGAAAGGGCTATTATGCCAATCAATTAGGACACGGCGATGCCCTCCACATGACCGACATGAACCCTGATATTGAAGGGCAGGAAGTTTGGCAATGCCACGAATCACCCAGTAAATATGGAGCTTACGGTCTTGAATTTAGAGATGCCAAAACAGGTAAATCTTTGTGGGCAGTTGATGGCGAAAACAAGGATGTTGGACGATGTATGGCAGGAGATATTGACCCACGCCACAAAGGATATGAGCTTTGGGGTGCCGTAGGAGGACTGTATAATGTAAAAGGTGAAAAAATATCGGATGCTCGCCCAAGTTCCATGAATTTTGGTATTTGGTGGGATGCCGATTTGAGCCGAGAATTATTGGATGGCAATCACATCGACAAATGGGATTATCAGAACAGCAAACTCAATCGAATATTTACCGCTGCCGAATGTACTTCCAACAACGGCACTAAAGCAACGCCTTGCTTGAGCGGGGATATTCTGGGAGATTGGCGAGAAGAAGTCATCCTGAGAACGACTGACAATAAGGCTCTGCGGATATTTATGACTACAATTCCTGCTGAAAATAAACTGTTTACTCTCATGCACGACACCCAGTATCGGGTGGCAATGGCTTGGCAAAACTCTGCTTATAACCAACCACCACATCCAAGTTTTTATTTGGGTACGGATATGAAAACGCCCTCACAACCCAAAATAGAAACCGTAGCCAGTGTTTCAGTGCTTCAGAATGAAGAGGATAAAAATGAAGAAACGCTCATTTTTCCAAACCCTACCAATCATTCTTTTTTTGTGAAATTGGCAGGCAAATTTACTATTCAAATCACTGATTTACAGGGGAATATTATTAAAAAAGAATCATGTATGAATACTTGCGAAATCGGTGAATCACTGCCTTCGGGGATGTTTTTGGTGAGTATTTTTAAGCAAAATAAAAAA
>JANPIG010000938.1:0-4823 GCA_031424875.1 Cytophagales bacterium | reverse complement strand
GGCTGTGGGGCGTAGGAATAGATGATGACAAAATAAATTATGCCAAGCCAAAGTATTCACCACCAAGATATTGGTTCTAAATCCCTCTGAAGCGCAGGCGTAAACGTAACGAGCATAAAGTTTTTTATCACTCACAAAATCTAACATTTTCTGATACAAAGCCTCAAATTTATCCGACTCAAAAGGCTGATTTATGTCCCCCCAAGCTACTGTTTCAGCGGTTTTATCATCGTACACCGTGAATTTATCCTTGGGGCAACGCCCCGTGAATTTGCCCGTATCGCATACCAATGCACCTGTATCTGACAGTGTGCCTTCACCGTTTTTTAGTGCTTCTTCTACCAAAGTCGAAACCTGTAAATTAAGATTAATATTCGTGTGAAATTTTAAAATAGGATGATTGACAGTTTGTTTAACCAATTGGCTAAGGTCAGCCGTGAGAATGTCATTTTTCATAATCATTTTAGTTTTATGTTGATAATACAAAGTTATATTGGCGAAATATAAAAATCAAGCGAAATTTCGCTAAATTAAATATTAACACTAAAAACTTAAAATAATTATATGAATTAGTAGAAAATCTTAATAAATAAGTTCTTAAATCGAAATTTATTAAAAGCGAATGTTCGCTAAAAATCAATTAAGGTTTCTGTTATTAGAAAAAATAGGTAGATTTGCAGGAAAACCACCCAAACATGAGCGTTAGCAGTGATAAAGTAAAAATAATTTTTGGTCTGAAAATCAGACAATTGAGACTTGATAAAAAACTCTCATTGAGCGAAGTTGCAGAGAAATCTAATCTTTCAATTTCGTACCTAAATGAAATTGAGAAGGGAAAAAAATATCCCAAAACCGATAAAATAATGGCACTGTCTGATACTTTTCAGGTGGATTATGATTCGTTGGTTTCTCTAAAACTCAATAAGCAGTTAGAACCTATTGCAGAGTTGTTGAACTCTAATATCTTAAATGATTTGCCCTTAGAAATTTTTGGGGTCGAGCCTTCTCATTTCATCGAATTAATGTCGGAAGCACCCGCAAAAATTAGTGCTTTTATCAGTACAATTATCGAAATCAGTAGAAATTATGATATGCGGGTCGAGCAGTTTTATTTTTCGGTTTTGCGGTCGTATCAGGAGATGTATGATAATTATTTTGAGGATTTGGAAGAAGCAGCTCAACAGTGTAGAAAACTTTTTGAAATTACCCCTACCACTTCGCCAAACGAAAAATTATTGGGAGACATTTTGCAAAATTTCTATAAATACAAAATTGAAGAATTTTCAAAAGAACAATATTCTGACTTAGTCAACATTCGCTCTATTTACGTTCCGAAAGAACATAAACTTCTGATTAACAACAATTTAAGCACCGAACAAAAAGCATTTACCTACGGGCGGGAAATTGGCTATCAGTATTTGCAAATTAAGAATCGTCCAAATGTGTCATCAGTTTTGGAGGTAGATTCTTTTGAACAAGTGTTGAATAATTTTCGGGCTTCATACTTTGCAGGTGCTATTTTGATTAATAAAAATATGCTCATTGATCGCCTAACTTACTTTTTCGCTTCGCCAAAATGGGATGAAAATATGTTGTTGAGCATCATGCGTTTATTCAATGTTACGCCCGAAATATTCATGCACAGGCTTTCAAATTTGATGACGAGCCATTTCAAAATCAATAATTTATTTTTCTTACGCTTCGATAATCAGGTAGATAATGATTTGTTTCACCTAACCAAGGAAATGCACCTTGCCAAATTGCACACACCACATGGCACGGCATTAAATGAGCATTATTGCCGAAGATGGATTTCTTTGACAATTTTGAAAGATTTAGAAAAAATCCAGCAGGAAAAAGGATATAATGATGAAGAGATTTTGTGCAAAGCCCAGATTTCAGAATATATTGATACGGGCAATCGGTATTTGTCCATTGCCTTAGCTAAACCTTCGCCTCCCAATAAGACCATGAACGGAAGTATTACGGTCGGTTTTGCCATTGACGATAATCTAAAAAGTATCGCTAATTTTCTGAGTGATGCAACTTTACCACGAAGACAAGTTAACGAAACTTGTGAGCGTTGTGGGTTGTTAAATTGTGCTGAAAGAGTTAAGCAACCTTTTATTTTGGAAAAAAAATTAGCCAAGGAAAGAGTAAAAATGGCGATTGGGGCATTGCAGGGGTGATTTTGATGTTCGTTTTTCGATGTTTGGTTCTCAATGTTTGATGTTCGGCAAAACAGACGTAATATTATGAACATAGAATCTCGAACATCGAGAATCGAACATCAATTCCCGAACATTGAAATTAAAGATTTTCCAATACCTTCGCCTTTCAACATTCTATCTAACTGCTCAGGCACTTCTTCCAAGGTCATTTCATTCGCTAATGATTCTATGTTTTTAGGTTTGTATTCGTTGGCTAATTTTCGCCAAATTTCTTGACGTAAAGGCATTGGACATTCCGCTGAATCTATGCCCAATAAGGAATTTCCCCGAAGGATAAATGGGAAAACAGAGGTGTGTAATTCAGATGAATTAACTAAACCACAAGCCGCAACCGCTCCTCCGTAAGTCAATGATTTTAAGGCAGTTGCCAAGATATTTCCACCCACCGTATCCACAACTCCTGCATAAACTGACTTCAACATGGGTCGTCCAGAGGCATCATCCATGGCTTCTCGAGAAATGATTTCACTTGCTCCAATTTGTTTTAACCATTCATTAGCTTTGGGTTTGCCCGTTAAAGCGTTTACTTCAAAACCCAATTTTTTCAAGATTGCTATTGCCATGGTTCCCACACTTCCCGTTGAACCTGTTACCAACACCTTTCCCTTTTCGGGAGTTAATCCATTGTTAATGAGAGCATTAATACACATCCCAGCCGTAAAACCAGCCGTGCCGTGAATCATTGCTTCACGCATAGACATACCTTCGGGCAAGCGTACAACCCATCGGGCGGGTACACGTACATACTCGGCCAATCCGCCCGCAGTGTTCATCCCTAAATCGTAACTGGTAACGATGACCTCCTCCCCTACTTTAAAATCAGGTGAATCGCTTTGTTCAATAACCCCTGCGGCATCAATACCTGGGGTGTGTGGGTAGTTTCGAGTTACCCCTTTATTGCCAACAGACGAAAGGGCATCTTTATAATTGAGGCTTGAATAATGCACTTTTATTAGAATTTCACCCGCTGGCAAGTCTGAAATTTGGCGTTCAGTTATTGTTCTAACATACTGTTTTTCAGATGTTTCCGAAATAATAAGGGCTTTAAAAGATGTTGATTCCATCGTTTTGGTTTGTTGAAATGATTTGCTAAAATAAGAAAAAGATAGGTAGAAATTGGCCATTTAGCCTTTTTAAATAATGATAGAGTAAATCCGTGGCACGGCTTATAAATTATTTAACCATCAATAGTTTATGAGTTTAGCCGTGCCACGGATAATTTAAAGACTTAATTTTAAATCAAGGTTTAAATTATTAATTTACGTCTTGAATAATATTTTACCTAAACAAACCCCATTTAATTCAAAAATTTATGTCTCAAAAAAATACCTCCACTCGTGAGTTAGTTTCTATCATTGGAGCCTCCTCCGTCGGAACACTTATTGAATGGTATGACTTCTATATTTTCGGCAGTTTAGCCACTATTATTTCCACCCAATTTTTCCCGAAAGAAAACCCCACTGCTGCCTTTCTTTCAACCTTAGCCACCTTTGCGGCGGGCTTTGTGGTGCGTCCTTTTGGGGCATTATTCTTCGGCAGATTAGGCGATATGATTGGTCGAAAATATACTTTCATGATTACGCTAATGCTCATGGGTGGGGCAACTTTTGCCATTGGATTGGTGCCAAAATATGAAACAATTGGTTTCTTTGCACCACTTATCGTGTTGATATTGAGGCTTTTACAAGGTCTTGCCCTCGGAGGAGAATACGGAGGGGCCGCCACCTACGTAGCCGAACACTCGCCCGAAGGTGAGCGAGGTTTCTGGACCTCGTGGATTCAAATAACGGCAACGGCAGGTTTATTTATTTCTTTGGGGGTTATTTTGGTTACGAAGAATTCGATGGAAAAGACAACTTGGGAAGATTGGGGGTGGCGGATTCCATTTTTGGTTTCCATCATCATGGTTTTTGTGTCGGTTTTGATTCGTAAAAACATGGCAGAATCCCCCCTTTTTGCCAAAGCCAAAGCCGAAGGAAAGACTTCTAAAAATCCTTTGAAGGAATCTTTTGGTAATAAACTTAATTTCAAATTTGTACTTTTGGCACTATTTGGAGCAACCATGGGGCAAGGCGTAATCTGGTACACAGGACAGTTTTACGCCCAAACTTTCCTCTTGAAAATCATGAATATTGACTACGACCAAGCCAATACTTTACTGATTATTGCCTTAATGATGGGAACGCCTTTTTTCGTAGTATTTGGATGGCTTTCGGATAAAATAGGGCGTAAACCAATCATGCTTTTAGGAATGTTCTTGGGCGTACTATGTTATCGCCCGATTTATGAAAAAATGTACCAAACTGCTAATTTGGGCAATAAAGAAGAAGTTACAGCGAACATGAAAGTGGAGACAAAAAGGGCTTTATTGACCAATTCAGCCACTGATTCTTTGATTACTACCATCACCACTCATACTTATACAGACGGCACAATCTATAAGGAAACCGTTAAGGAAATCATTTCGCCAAGCAAGGAAAGCATTCCTGAAATGAGCCAAAGTATTATGGTAAATGAAGCAGATAAATGGACGTTGATTTGGTTGATTTTTATCCAATTAATCTTCGTAACGATGGCGTATGGACCCATTGC
>JANPIG010000937.1:0-12360 GCA_031424875.1 Cytophagales bacterium | reverse complement strand
CAATGGCAGCACCGATGGGTCCGATTGGAGGTTCGCCTACGCCACGGGGGCTGTCTCCGTTTGATAATAAAATTACCTCAATCTCAGGGGAATCTTTCATCAAGGCAATGGGATAATATCCGTAATTGTTGGGCGTAACTTTGCCGTCTTTTATGGTAACTTCTTCAAACATTGTGGCACTTAAACCCATCATAATCGCCCCTTCGGTTTGTGCTTTTACCCCATCTGGATTGATGATAACGCCTGGGTCGATGGCACAAAAAACTTTCCTGACTTTTATTTCACCGTTCACAATTTCTACTTCCGCTACTTGGGCAACGGGAGTATTTACGTCAATGGAACACGCTAAACCTCTTGCTCTGCCTTCGGGGAGCGGTTTTCCCCAATTCGATTTTTCGGCTACGGCTTTCAAAACTCCTTTAATAGTTTCACTTCTTGGGTCATTTGCCAAATGTCTGAGCCTAAAATTTAGAGGGTCTTGCTTGGTTTGATGAGCCAATTCGTCCATGAAAGATTCGATGGCAAATGTATTGGACAAAAGTCCCAAACCCCGCCACCAACTGGTCTGAAAAGGAAGTTCTTTGTGCCAAGCGGTGGTGTTGTAATTGGGAATATTTAGGTAGTGAATCATGCCACCACGCCACGCACCGATGTCTGCCCCCACAATCATTTTGACCATTGAAGGCGGCAAAGGCAATATTTCCCTCAATAAAGCCGAATTGAAAGCTACGTCTGAGCTGGCAGCATGATGTTCCATTGCCACAATACTACCGTCTGGATTTAGCTTGGCTTTCAAAACATTATGGCTCGGTGGACGTAGAAAACCATTCTGAAATTCCTCCGTTCTTTCAAAGAAAACATGAACGGGTTTACCAACGGATTTCGACATCAAAGCGGCTTCAACAGCATGGGGTGTTTGCAAACGGCGACCAAAACCTCCACCGATGTACTGCGTTTGAATATCTACTTTTTCTTTATCAATATTAAGGGCTTCGGCAATGCTTTTCTGAGTTATTTTCACAACCTGCGTACTCATTTTAACCACCACCGCACCATCTTGATAAAAAGCAGTCGCACCGTTGGGTTCTATTTGGGCATGAACTCCCAAAGGACTAAAATATTCCTTCACCACTACGCCATCCTCTTGAATATAAGCACTGGTTTTCCCTTCTTTCTGAATCATTACATCATTGCCCACTCCTACTTTTATCAAGGCTTCCACATCACTTTGTTGCACCAATTTATCGGGTATTTTCCAATCTATTTTTAGCTGACGTTTGGCATCTTCGGCTTCAATTCTGGACGTAGCTACTACGCCTACGAAGTCTTTTTCAACTACCACTTTCACTACACCAGGCATTGAGCCTACATTTCCGACCTCAACACTCTTAAATTTTGCTCCAAAAACGGGCGAACGAGCCACCGAACCATAGAGCATATTCGGAAAAGACGAATCAATGCCATAGATAGCTTGACCTTTCACTTTTACCTCCAAATCTAAGCGAGGCAGGGCTTCGCCAATCAGTTTAAATTCGGAAGGAGATTTGAGAATGGGTTTGGCAACTTCGATTTTCCAGTTGTTTATTTTGGAAGCAATTTCGCCAAAAGTTATAGATTTAGAATTTCCAGAGACTACGCCCTCTTTTACGGTTAATGTATTCGCAGGAACGCCTAATAAAATGGCAGCATTAGCCTTTATCAATTCCCGCATCATCGCTGCTACTTCACGTAGAGGCGTATATAAACTCGAAACTGATAAACTGCCACCCGTAGAAAGAGAATCGATGGGTCTGTTAATTGAAGAGGCATGAACTACCTTAATTTGTTTCCAATCTGCCTCTAATTCTTCGGCAGCAATTTGGGCAATGGCGGTGAAAATCCCCTGTCCCATTTCTACTTTGGGCGAATGAATAATTAACTCGCCATCGGGTTTTAGTTCAAACCAAAGCTCAGGTGGCGAGTCATTTTTATAACCCCCAGGTTCTTGGTCTGCTTTGTGGGCAATTTGTCTTCGTAAAGGTCCACAACCCACTACCCCTATGCCTACTAATAAGCCCAATCCAACACCAGTTTTGATAAGAAAATTACGACGATTTACAACGGACTTTGCCATGATTTGAGAGCGTTTGAGAGGTTTGATTATTGATTACTTGCATGTATAGAAGCAGCTTTATGGATGGCTTTCCGAATGCGAAAATAAGTTCCACAGCGACAAATATTGGTAATATTATCATCAATATCTTGGTCGGTAGGATTAGGAATTTTGTCTAATAAATTAGCAGTAGCCATCATAAACCCAGGTTGACAATAACCACATTGCGGTACGATTTCCTCAATCCAAGCCTGCTGAGCGGCCTGAATAGTAGCATTTTGAGTACCTTCGATAGTAGTAATATTTTTGCCTTCTGCAAATTTTGACGCATACGAACACGACCGCACGGCATCCCCATCAATATGTACTGTACAAGCCCCACACAAGGCTTTTCCACAACCAAATTTTGTGCCTTTCAAAGCCACAACGTCTCTAATTACCCAGAGCAAAGGCATATTTTCAGGCACATCTACTACGTAAGATTTTTCATTAATGGATAAGTTGAGTTTCATTATTTTGAAAATTGGAATTGAGAATTTATTATTGTAAATATTTGTATGGGCAACCCCGTCTGAATTTGGATTGGTAGGATTTATGGATTTTTAGGATTAAAATATACACGCAAATAATCCTAAAAATCTGTAAATCAGATGAATCCAAATTCAGATAATTGAAAAGTTACTACTTCGGAACAACCGCCCCATTATCAGCCCATTCATGCACTGCCTTCGCAAATTCTTGCTGACTGAGAGGTGGTAATTGTCTGCCTACCCCAGGTTTGAAGCCCCAATTTACCAATGAATCCTTCGTCATATGTTCTACTAAAGCCGCTAAATCACGTCCTTTATTTTTTGATTTATCCAGAATGGCTTGTCCCAATTGTGCATCAGTCAGCCCTTGCCAACCCATACTTTTAGGAGCTAATTTCCAATGAGGTGCCCCCGGGGCATTTGAATAAGGATTATTTTCTTTTTGATGACAACTATTACACTTCATCACAGGCAAGCCTTCATCATCGCTACCCCGCTGAACATTGAACAAATGCACATGAGCATCATCGCCCTGGCGTGGGTGGTCATCGGTAGGATGGCAGTTCATGCAACGCTGATGTTTGATAACTTTAAGCATTGAATTGAAAGCCGCCAGAGATTTTTGTTCTTTTTCGAGGGAAATTTTTTGTGGAGAATTTTCTTTCCGCCATGCAGATATACTAAGGACTGCAATGGTCAAGAAGGCAAGGGTTAAAAAACTGAGATTTTTCATAATTGAAAGCGTTGAGGAAATAAATAAGGGCAGTCTTGAAAACTGCCCTTGTGCTAACAAAATTATCTAAAATATCATACCAAGCTCTACTTTTTTCGCTTCAAAGCCAAGTCATGTGCGGTATCATAATAACTTCTTAAGTTGCTCCAATCAAAGGTATCTGAAATGCTTTCTACTCTATTTCTTTGTGTAATACGTTCACGGAGGGATTGCTTCACAAATTTTAACATCATTTCAGATAATTGCTCGGCGGCTTTATGGAAATCTTGGGTCTTGCGGTTTACTACCATCACGCCCCATTGCTCATAATCACGCATGATTTGCATCATATAATCGCCAAAACCCGAAAGGTCGGAGGTGATAGTGGGTACGCCTCTGGCAATACATTCAAGCGGTGTATATCCCCACGGCTCATAATAGCTCGGAAATACGCCCAAATTGCATCCACGCACAAACTGCCCGTAATCTAAGCCAAAAAGTGGATTAGTCGAAACAATGAAATCTGGGTGATAAACAATCTTTACCTTATCTTCGGGATTATTCATTAGATTCATTTTACGAGTAAAATCCGTGATGCCATCTTCTTCTTTCAATAGGTGTGTAACCACTTTCGGACGTTTATTAGTCTTCCAAGTTTGAATAGTTCTGCGGAGTCTTAATCGCCAATAATCATCCACAAACTGGTTTAAATCAGGGGTTTGCAAATCCGTTGCTGAAGCTGATGCCTGAAATAATTTATCTCCAATTTCCTTCTCAATCGCCTTACAAGTCTCATGAATTTCGTCCATTACCGCCCTCGACTGCAATACTTCGGGGTCGATAGAATGATAAGGTTGTTTTGTAATAAAAAACATGACGATGGTCTTGTCAATCTTAGCTTGCTTCATTTTCCAATTTAAGCGAGCAAGGGCTTCCAGCGTGATATCATAGCCTTTATTTGAGAACTCATATCTTCCAGAAGTAAAGAAGTAAAGCGTTTTGCCAAGGTCGAAAGGTTGGCTTTGGAAGAAATGCCCCATCACAAACTCATTAATACGATCTTTAAATTTAGTATGCAGATTTTGATGCTCGTGCATGGCCGAGAAACGGGTAATATTCAGTCCATTTGGCAAAATCAAATCAGGCACTTTCCCTAATAAAAACTCACACTCTCGGGCGGTTACGTCACTCACAGTAGTCATGACATTACAGAGATTCGCTGCCAAGCGTTCAACGGTTGCTTGGGTTTCTATGCCGTAATGCCTTGCTTCATCTAACCAGTTGAAAGTGTGGAGTTTATCGTAGAAATCAGGCACATTTCCTGCCAAATATCTACCTAACATCGTAGCATGCGTAGTGAAAACGGTAGCTATTTTTACATTGTCAGCCTTCAAATCTGGCACGCAGGTTGCCGCCATCCATTCATGAATATGAGCCACAATTTCAGATTTATTTCCTTGATCTTGAGCGAGTTCAGTCAAGAAAACACGAATCATTTCACCAAACAAAATCGTCTGATTTACAATGTCCTCTACATTGATAGTTGAGACACGATGTCTATCCCAAAGTTTACCCTTTAGTTCATTAATTCTATCACTAATAGAAGCCAAGTCAAAAAGTACAATGCGAGGTTTTCCCGTAATAAGCCAATAGCCGTAATGTACGCTCAAACCCGCTGCACGCATTTTTTGGATTGTTTTTCCCAGAATAGAATCGTCCAAATCGTGGATGGGTTCAAATTCTGCGGAGGCAGTTTGAGGGAAATACGGACCCAAAAGGAAATAATTGTTCCCCCACTTCTCAACCATCGAAGGGACTTTAGTACGGATAACAGTATAGATTCCACCTACTTGATTACAGGTTTCCCAGGCAATTTCGATGAGAACTTTTTGCTTGCTGGCAGATGATTTGATTGGGTTTTGGATTTCCATTATTTTTGCGGTTAACGGTTTGAACGGTACACGGTTAAAAGCGGTAAAGGGTACACGGCGAACGGTGAAGTGTTTTAACGAGAAACATATATGAATGCCTGTTTGTAAAAGTAACCTTTTCTAAAAAGAATTTCTATAAAACTGTTCCTCCAAAACCGTCCAGCTTTCATTATTCACCTTTTTACCGTTCACCCTTTACCGTGTACCGTGTACTGAAAAATTAATCTTCTAAAATATTTCCCATAAAGGTACTTTTAAGGGCAAATGAAATTAAGAAAAAAACAATTGCCCACCGCAAATATGCGTGATAAAAATCTTGGATGTTGCGATATTGGTTCTGTTTAATTTCAGTTTTCTCAAAAAGGTTAATTTCTTTAAAAATATTTTCTAAAGAACGAGCATCTGTGGCTCTAAAAAATTTACCATCGCTTATTTTTGCAATTTCTCTTAGTGTTCCTTCATCCACTTTATCGGTCGCATTTTTGTCGGTTCCTACCGCAATCGTATATACCCGCACCCCAAAAGCTTTTGCCAATTGGGCAGAGGTTACAGGATCGAGATTGCCAGCCGTATTATCACCATCTGAAATCAAAATGGCTACCTTACTTTTGGAATCTATCTCTCGCAAACGATTAATGCACATTCCCAAAGCATTACCCACTGCGGTACCTGATGTGGTGATAAGATTAGAGGAAATCTCCTCAATATACTCCTTAATCATTTCATAATCAGTAGTTAGGGGGCAAAGAGAATAGGGTTCTCCCGAAAAAACTACCAAGCCGATACGGTCATCTGAACGCCCTTTAATGAACTGATTTGCTACATTTTTAGCTACCGATAAGCGACTCGGTGGAATATCTGTATCATCCATGGATTTAGAAATATCCATCGCCAACATGATGTCAATTCCTTCAGTATATTGTTGCGATTCAGCTATTGAGCGTTGCGGACGAGCTAAGGAAATCAATAGTAAAGCAATAGTAAGAGATAAGAAAATGCCTGGAATAAATCTCAGAAAACTTACCCAACTGGACTGAATATCATTGGCAGGAAAAGATACATTGAGCTTCTGAATAGAACCGCTTTTGAGCCAATCACGCAATAAAAATAAAATAGGAATAAATGCCAAACCATACAGATAGAAAGGATGCACCCAATCGAAACTCGAAAAGGTGGAAGGTAGAAACCAATATTTTGAATACCAATCTGTCATGTTTTTGGGATTGCCTTCATACGTAATTCCTCCCGATGTTCACGGTATAAACCCTCGGCTAATTCTTGAAGGATTTGCAAAGATGCAATGGTTTTTTTAGAATATACTCCTCCATAAACCGTTGCATCAATTTCTCGTAAGGCATCTGCCAAACGATTATCTTTTAAATTATCTAAAATTTCTTTAGTAGTAAAAGTCGTAAAGGGCTTATTTTCAAGACGTTCTATGTATTTTTTCCATAAAACGATTGCTTTTTCAATATTTTCCAAACGTTTCTTAGCATCGTCTGTTCCTCGGCTCAAACGCTGAAAAAGTTTCTGAAAATCTTCATATCTTCTACTGAAATTAAAGAGGCGAATTTGTCGTCGAATGGGTTCACCAAAAAACCAAAAAATTATTCCAGTAAGCACCAACATACCCAGTAGTATCAAGAAAATTAAGGGGAAATTTACCTGTTCTCGAATAGTAATTAAGCGAGTATCTTTCTTCAATTGCATGGTATCAATCGCAACATTTGGTTTGATAATACTCTTTAAAACCACGTAATCCATTGGGGCAAAAATGCGAGTACAGTCTTGCTTTGCTCTCACATATACAGGCAAACTCAACTCTTGTTTGGGCGTAACATCAAAGGAAATTAAGGTATAAACTACGCTATCGAGACTGCCTGACTCATCCGTTAAGGTAGGGAAATATTCTCTTTCCACCATTTCAAAAGGGGCAAAATTGTAAGTAGAATCTGGAAAAAAAACATCCTTTCTTGGGTCATGGCGATAACTGAGGGCATATTTTACGGGCAGACCCACTTTCATACTTACTTCTAAAAATTTCCCCTTCGGTGGTGTCCAACTGGGGACTTGGGCAGTTATCTTTGAAGCAATAATTAAAAGTAATGCGTTGATTAGTAAATATTTAAGTTTTTTTAGGGGCATTTATATTTCAAATAATTCTTCGTCTTGCCAAGTGAGTTTAAACATTTTATTTTCATCTATTTCAAAAACCCAAACAGGTTCGCCTCCTTCCTCAGCGGCAATCGTTATTTCTCCATCATCTTTTATGCAATCGGTTACTTCCAAATTGTATAATTCAGCGTACAGATTTAATAGTTCTTGTGAATAGGTTATGTTTATGTGGAAGATTTGTTTCATTATTTGTCGAGGATTTTTAGGTATAAATTATCAATTGTTTTCACTTTATAATTAACAAATTTAAGCATAAAAACCTTTTCTGATGACTTACTGCCCCCCTTCATTCCAAAAAATATACAGTCCATCTTTACCCGCCACAACTATATCTTTACGACCGTTTCCATTCAAATCAGCAATGGACATTTGTAAGCCCGAACCCTTCCCTACTCCAAAAGCTCCATAACTGATAACTTGCTTTACAAAACTGTCTCCATTCCATTTGAAATAATATAAACCCACATTATCAGCTGCCCCGGCATCCTTACTATCGTGGGCTCGCCAACGCTTGCCCGTTACGAGTTCACTTTTGCCGTCACCATCCAAATCCGTCCAAATCATTTCGTGATACTGAGAATTATCAGGGTCAATGGCGTGCTTCTTCCAAACTCTATTCTTCTGGCTATCAATACTTTGCTCATACCAATCCAGCCCATAACCATGCCCTTGTCCCGCAATGCAATCTGCCTTGCCATCACCGTTTACATCCGTTACGATGATTGGAATGCTCAACTCTCCCCATTTAAAATCGGGGTGATAAATCCATTTGCCTTTCTGTAAATCTGTTGGGGCTTCATACCAACCGTTTGCCGAAACAAAATCATTTCGACCATCACCATTAATATCTCCACAGCCCAACCCATGTCCTTGCGTTTCTGCCACAGCATATCTTTTGAATTTACCATTTTCAAAACGATAATATTTTAAGGCTTTTCTCGGATTGTTGGGGCAAATTTCCATAACTCCGTCGCCATCTATGTCAAACAAACGAGTGGTTTCAACATTCCCGCAAGTGTCAATGATACTCTCTTTCCAAAGGCCATCATTTTTAGGATTTTCCCAAACTCTAATGCTATTGCCCCACCATCCGCCAGTAATAAAATCTGTATAGCCATCTCCGTTGACATCAAAAGGTAAATTTGAGAAACAATCCCAATATTCGCCATGTCTTTCTATTGAACCCATATATACACGGTCACGGAAAGATGGTCCTTTGTACCAAAAATAACCAGAGACTAAGTCTAAAACTCCATCTTTATTGACATCAAAAACACCAACCGACTCAAAACTTTCAGCCGCAATCATCTGGGGACGAAATTTGATAGATTGACCGTATGAAATGGAACATGTCACGAAGAACAACAGTAGTAATTTTTTCATGAGATTTAGGGAAAATATTCGTATAAAAATGAAAGTGATTTTCGATTTTTTCATCAATATTCATTTATCAATAGCGAGGGAATTAATTCCATCGCTATTGATAAATGGAGGCATTCTTAACGTATCATAGTTACTTCCGAACCTTAAACAATTTTACCAATTTCGGCACATAATCTTCCGAAGCATCAATGGCAATGTAATTGGCTCTGTTTTGCTTACAAATTTGGTCTAATTGTTCTGAATTGTATTCAAAAAGATTCTTCATCCGATTTCTGAACCAATTGGATGAAGCATTTACCCAAATGGTCTTCTTACTTTCTGTATCAAAAACAGGAATAATCCCCAAACGAGGCAAATTAGTTTCTCGTTGGTCGTAGAGATGAATCACAATTAAATCGTGCCTACGAGCCAAGGCTTTTAGGTTTTCTTCGTAACCCGAATCAATAAAATCAGAAATCAGAATTACTAAACTACGCCTTTTCAAAACATCCAACGTGAACAAAATCATCTTTTTAATATTCGTTCCTACTGACTCTGTTTTAAGTTTAAAAAGCTCCAAAATGGTTGTATAGCCATGTTTTAGCGTATTGGCAGGCTTAATGTATTTTTCCTTTTGGTCAGAAAAACATAACATTCCCACATGGCTTGCCTCTTTTATAGCTGATAGAGTCAGAACTCCACAAATCTCCTTGGTAGTGTCTAACTTAGAACGGTCAGATCGTCCAACATCTTGTGAACCACTCACATCAACTACAAAAAAAACAGTTTGTTCCTTTTCTTCCTTAAAGATTTTGATAAAAGTTCCATGACCTTTGGCAGAGGTATTCCAATCAATTAAACGTACATCATCACCGTATTGATAAAGACGTAAGTCGCTGAATTCCAAGCCCGAACCTTTAAAAATAGAATGGAAATTCCCCCGCATCTGCGAAGTAACCGCCTTGCGAATTCTGATTTCGTATTTATAAAGTTTGGATAAAAATTCGTTTGGATTCATGAGTTTTTAGGTAATCAGGGATTTGGTGAATTAGGAATTGGGGAGGAACATATAGTAGAGTTAATTTTTATCATAAAAAATCAGATAATCATTTTCCGACAGACCCTAATCCCCAATTACCTAATCCCTATTTACCTAATTCTTAATTTTCCTTAAATAATATTAAATCTACCTATTTTCCCTGTAATTTTGAAATATGAGATGGAGAATTATTTTATTACTATTTGGCTTGTCGGCTTGCAGTTCCGATGAAAAGCCTAAAAATTTAATTGACGAAGGCACAATGGCGAACATCATGACTGATATTCATATCATTGAGGCTGAAATTAATAATTCACGCCTTCAACATCAAGACTCTTCAGTATATATTTATCAGAAATTGAAGGTGAAAATGTTGAAAAAATATAATACTGATACGGCCGTTTTCAATACCAGTTTTAAGTATTATATACTTAATCCAGAAAAAAAGAAGCGTATTTATTTTTAAGTAAATAAGAAATTAGAAATAAGAAAAAAGAAAACAATGGAGGCTTCAAAAGCAAGACCCTCCACGAAATCGCCTGTAAATATTATGGATTCTTTAAAAAAAGCAAAAGCTCTTCCAAAACGAGTAACAAAGAATATTCCGTAGATTGCAATATCTCCTATCATTACTTCTTCTCTCGGATAGACTTCACAACCCTAACTGCCGACATAATTACTATGGCAAAAGTCAATAAACCCACAATTCCCCAAATCCAATCTACCGAGTTTCTTAAAACTACCAAAAAGACAATAGCAAACAAAAATATCGTAGCAATTTCATTAAAAAGCCTTAATTGAAAGCCTGTGAAGCGAAATTTACCCGTTCTCAATTCTAAAATCAACCTTCTACAAACAAAGTGATAGCCTACTAAACCCCCAACAAAAGCCAATTTCAAATGCAACCAACCATGGGAGGCAAAAGAATCCCACCATACCCAATAAACCATCGTAGTTCCTGAAATTAACGTCAGCCACATGGCAGGAACCATGATGGCATTGAACAAAATTTTCTCCATCTTTTGGAATTGCTCTTGAATAATCTTACGTTCCAACTCAGGTTTTTCGTTGGCTTCAGTATGATATACAAAAAGACGGGGAAGATAGAACAGCCCTGCAAACCAGCTGGTTACGAAGATAATATGAATGGCTTTGATGTGGTCGTAATTCATTTTGAGTTTACGAGTTTATGAGTTTATGAGTTTATGAGTTTTAAATGTATAAGAATATTCTTCTTTTTACTCATAAACGCTAAACTCATAAACTTCTCTGATATTTCTTAAAAAGGCTATTCCATTTCATCTGAATAACGCCTAAAATTGCTTCTCTAAAAATATTAGCAGACATTTTTGATTGTCCTTTGGTACGGTCAGTGAAAATAATTGGCACTTCCACAATCTTAAAACCATATTTCCAAGTGGTAAATTTCATTTCTACCTGAAAAGCATAACCCACAAATTTTATCGAATCTAAATTAATGGTTTTCAACACATTAGCCCTGTAACACTTAAAACCCGCCGTAACATCCATCACGGGAATTCCCGTAATAAATCTTACATAATAACCCGCAAAGTACGACATTAAAACCCTACTCATGGGCCAATTGACTACGTTCACACCATTGATATATCGTGAACCAATGGCCATATCTGCTCCTTCAATGGCACAGGCATTATATAATTTTACTAAATCATCTGGATTGTGCGAGAAGTCTGCGTCCATCTCAAAAATATATTCATAACCCAAATTCAAAGCATATTTAAAGCCATGAATATAAGCCGTTCCAAGCCCTAATTTACCTTTACGTTCTTGTAAATGTAAACGACTTGCAAATTCTGTTTGTAAATCCTTGATTTTGAGAGCCGTACCGTCGGGGGAGCCGTCATCCACAATCAATAAATCAAAGGTCGGTTCCAGACTCATGACTTTACGAATTATGGCTTCAATATTTTCAATTTCGTTGTATGTGGGGATGATAACGATACGCTGGTTCATTCAAATGCGTTAATTAGAGGATTGGCGGTTGTGAAATTTATTGCAATTTACGAAAACCATTTGCGATTTACGAATTGCTATTTAATGACTTATAATTAAATTCCTGAAAATCAGTGTTTTATAGAATGTTTTTTTTATTTATTATTTATTATTTAACAAAATTTAAGATAAACTGTGTATTCTGAAGGTATATTGTCCTCCAGTCTTACTCTACTTAATTACCTCTCTAACTTCAACCTCACCATCGGGTTTTACTTGCATAATACCCGTTGTAATGAGTGTGTCCCCTACTGAAAGTCCAGAAAGCACCTCAACATTTTTATCGCCCCGAGTACCTAATTTCACTTTTTTTGAGACTGCTTTTCCATTTTGAACAATGAAAACTCTACTGCCTTTTTGTTCAGGAATCACGGCTTCGGTTGGAATCATCAAAGCTGAACCTTTGCTTTTCAACACCAATTCAACCCTTGCAAAAGCCCCTGGAATCAACTTCCCAGAAGGATTTGGTGCAATAGCCCTAATCT
>JANPIG010000936.1:0-2797 GCA_031424875.1 Cytophagales bacterium | reverse complement strand
AATAATAACAATGCCTTGTTGAAAGTTCTCAATGATTTTCAGAATCGAAGTTCTATCAATAATATTACCCGTTGGATTATTGGGCGAACAAATAAAAATCAACTTCGTTCTGGGATTGATAGAAGCCAAAACGCTGTCAGTATCTAACTGATAATCAGGCGTTAAATTAATTTTCTGAATTTCAATATTATTCACTGAAGCACTCACTTCATACATTCCATAAGTGGGTGGAAGGATGATAATATTGTCTTCTCTGGGTTCACAAGTTAGTCTGATAATCAAATCAATAGGTTCATCAGAGCCATTTCCTAAGAAAATTTGCGTAGGGCGACAACCTTTCATGGGAGCAATTTTCTCCTTAATTTCCCATTGATAAGGGTCGGGATAACGATTCCAATTTTCAGGCGTTGCCGAACCAAATGGATTTTCATTGGCATCCAAAAATATTCCTTCCTTACCCGTATATTCATCACGTGCGGACGAATACGGAGCAAGACTTAAAATGTGCTTACGCACTATGTTTTGTAAATTAAATAAAGTCAAAATTTTAAAATATTTTTTTATAAATATCTCTTAATGAGATAGTTAAGTTGTCAATTATCGCTATATTTTCTAATTAATCATAATCAGTAACACGGACAGCCATGCCCGTATTGTAAAAAATATTACTGACTACGGACAAGGCTGTCCGTGTTACACTTCATAACCTAACCCTCACCGCATTAGCATGAGCATCCAAAGATTCAGTTGTTGCCATTTCAATAATAGTTTTCCCTAAGTTTTTGATGCCTTCTTGGGTAATATTTTGAACCGTAATTTTTTTCATAAAACTATCCAAGCTCACACCCGAATATGCCCTTGCATAACCATTGGTAGGCAATGTATGGTTCGTTCCCGAAGCATAATCACCCGCAGATTCAGGTGTATAATTGCCTAAGAAAATAGATCCTGCATTGTAGATTTTTTCAGAAACTTCTTCTGCATTTTCAATCGACAAAATCAAATGTTCAGCCGCATATTGGTTCAACATGTCCAAAGCAATTTCTTGATTTTCTACTAAAATTGCTTGACTATTTTCAAGGGCTTTTGTCGCAAAATCTGCTCTGGGCAATAAGGCTAATTGCTTGCCAAGTTCCTGATTTACACCTTCTATCATTTTCTCGGAGGTAGAGACTAACAAAACTTGTGAGTCAATTCCGTGTTCAGCTTGTGATAATAAATCTGCTGCTACAAAAATAGGATTTGCAGACTCATCTGCATAAACAGCTACTTCCGAGGGACCAGCAGGCATGTCAATGGCAATTCCTTCTTTGTTGACCAACATTTTGGCAGCAGTAACATATTGATTGCCTGGTCCAAAGATTTTATAAACTTGTGGTACTGATTCTGTACCATAAGCCATAGCGGCAATTGCCTGAGCTCCACCAATGCGAAACGCCTTTGTAATTCCACAAAGTGAAGCGGCATAATAAATAGCTGGATGATTGGATGGCGTACATAAAACTACCTCCCGACAACCCGCAATTTGAGCGGGAATTCCCAACATCAACACCGTTGAAAACAAGGGTGCTGTCCCTCCAGGGATGTAAACGCCTACTTTATCAATACCCACTGATTTTCGCCAACAGGTTACACCAGTCATCGTTTCAATCTTTTCAGGAACCGATTTTTGAGCATCGTGAAACTTGTAAATATTGCGGTATGCTTGCTGAATAGCAGTTTTTAGTTCTTCCGAGATTAACGAGCCTGCATTTTTAATTTCATCAGGATTTACTTCCAAAGAATCCAAAAATACATTATCGAAAGCTAAAGCAAACTCACGCAGCGCAGAATCTCCTTCCGCTTTTACTTTTTTCAATATCGGGGCAACTCTTTCCTCAATCACCGAAATATCTTGAGTTGGACGAGCCAGAAGAGTTTTATATTCTGGTGGTTTGGGATATTTTATAATTTTCATAACACACTTAATACATATTTTCCGAAAACGAAAATCAATTTTAGTAAATCATCTTCTCAATTGGCATTACTAAAATTCCTTCTGCACCTGCCTCACGAAGTTTTTCAATGTTTTGCCAAAAATCATTTTCATTAATTACAGAACTCATGGCCGACCAGCCTTCTTGTGCCAAGGGAATGACCGACGGAGACTTCATGCCAGGTAATAATTTTGAAATAGCTTGAATATTTTCGTTTTTCGTATTCAAAACTACATATTTATTGTTTTTAGCACGTTGAACAGCATCAATTCTGAACAAAATTTGTTTTAAAATTTCTTGCTTGTCACCACTCATCGTTGGGCAACCAATCATGATGGCTTCCGAACGAAAAATTACTTCCACTTCCTTCAATCCATTGCTCAAAAGCGTGCCACCTGAGGAGACAATGTCACAAACAGCATGGGCTAAACCAATGCTCGGAGCAATCTCGACAGATCCAGAAATCTCGTGAATATGCGAAGTTACTCCATTGTCTTGCAAGAAGTTACCTAAAATTATAGGATAAGAAGTAGCAATATCTTTCCCTTCTAAACTCATCACACCGCCATAAGTATCTTCACGAGGAATGGCAATAGATAGACGACATTTTGAAAAGCCTAAAAGTTTAACTTCCGAAACATTTTTATGGGATTCGACATGGACATTCTGCCCCACGATACCGATATCCGCCACGCCATCTTCTACGTATCCAGGGATATCGTCGTCTCTAAGAAACAAAAATTCAGCAGGGAAGTTTGAAGAAGTGGCTTTTAATTTTCCTGCTCCATTATCGAACTTGATGCCACATTCTTTAAATAAAT
>JANPIG010000935.1:0-1138 GCA_031424875.1 Cytophagales bacterium | reverse complement strand
AGGACGCATTATTTTTTGCTTAGAAAGCTAAGAATATTTAATTTTAGGTTTTAACCCTAAGAACTGAATGACACAAATTTTCTTTGCTTCTCTGCATCCTTGCGGTAAATATAAATTAGCTTAGAAAGCCAAAAATAGTTAATTTTAGTTTTCAAAACTAAGGGTTGTAAGAAGAAGTATCAAGTTTCAGCAAACGGAGGTTTTTCATACCCTAATTCAAAGACTCATAAACTTTAAACGCTTGACACACATAGTGCCCATTAATATTACCAATAAAGCCAAGGTTGAAATTAATAAAGCCTTGACTATCAAAGGAATACCCGAAAATTACTTCTTACGGGTAGGTTTACGTGGAGGAGCCTGTAGTGCTACTTACTTTATTGGTTTTGATAAAATAGAAGACAAAGACGAACTTCACGAAATAGAAAATCTCAATATCAAAGTCCTAATCAAAAAGCCTCATTTAATGTATTTGATGGGCTTAGAACTGGATTTTGAAGAAGAAGGAAATGGATATACTTTTAATAAGTTATAGAGTTATAGAAGTTATAGAGTTGAAAATTAAAAAAGTCGTATTGCGAAACTTTATAACACTTTAACTCTATAACTATTTAACTCTATAACTCTTTAACTCAAACATGAAAATAGCTGCAATTGACATTGGCTCCAACGCCGCCCGTATGCAAATCTCTAAAGTCCTTGAAAATGATGGATTGATCAGTTTCAAAAAAGTAGAATACGTCCGTTTTGCCCTACGCTTGGGCCATGACGTCTTTAATGATGGAGAAATTACTCCAGAGTCGGAGGTAAGGATTTTTAAATTATTGAACGCTTATAAACTCCTTATGGACTTGCATGAGGTGAAGGATTATCTCATTTGTGCAACTTCAGCTATGCGTGAAGCAGGAAATTCACACGCTGTCATTACCCGAATCCACCAGATTTTAGATATGAAAATTCACATTATTGAAGGCACAAAAGAAGCGGAACTCATCAATGATGTGGTGGTGCAGGCTTTGGATAATGCTAACTATTTGCACATTGATGTGGGGGGAGGTTCAACGGAATTGAATATCTATGTCAATCGTGAGAAAATTGCTTCTCGGTCTTTCAAAATTGGTTCGGTTCGTACTTTAGA
>JANPIG010000934.1:0-4207 GCA_031424875.1 Cytophagales bacterium | reverse complement strand
ATATTAAAAAGCCAAGACCAAAAATCTTGGCTTTTTACATTTCCCCCTTTTTCCATTCCTCCCTTCCTCCTATATTTGTAAACAAAACAAATCAAGATGAAAAAAACGATTATTGCGCTGGATGGTCATTCAAGTTGTGGGAAAAGCACTACGGCAAAACGGGTTGCTAAAAAATTGGGGTATGCCTTCATTGATACGGGAGCGATGTATCGTGCCGTGAGCCTTTATTTTCACGATAATCATATTTCATTAACCAACCCGAAGGAAATTGAAAAGGCTCTTTCCGAGATTCATATAACTTTCCATTTCAACGAACACCGTGGAGCGAGTGATGTCTATTTGAATGGCTTGAATGTGGAGGAGGAAATTCGGAAGATGTATATTTCACAAATGGTTTCGGAGGTGAGTGTCATCAAAGAAGTACGTAGGGCGATGGTGGCTCAACAACAAAAAATGGCAAAACATCGTGGCGTTGTCATGGATGGAAGGGATATTGGCACTATGGTTTTCCCTGATGCCGAAGTAAAGGTTTTTATGACTGCCGACCCAACCATCAGGGCAGGTCGCCGTCAGATTGAGCTATTGAATAAAGGCGAAATGGTTGATTATGAGATCATTCTGGAAAATCTCAAAAAGAGAGATATTATTGATTCTACTCGTGAGGAAGGTCCACTAATCCAAGCCAAAGATGCCGTTTTGATGGATACTTCGTTTATGACCTTGGAAGAACAAGTAGATTTCGTACTACAATTACATGATTCTGTTTTAGCAAGACTATGAAACAAAATACCTACGATGCCATCGTGATTGGCTCTGGAATAAGTGGTGGCTGGGCTGCCAAAGAACTTTGTGAGGCGGGTTTACGCACGCTCGTGCTGGAACGTGGGCGTGATGTAAAACACGTACAGGATTACCCAACCGCCATGACTGACCCTTGGGATTTATCTCACCGTGGGCGAATTCCTTTGGCTGATATTACCGAAAACCCCATCGTAAAGCGTTGTTATGCGTATGACGAAGCTACACAACATTTTTTTGTCAAAGATAAAGAACATCCTTACGTCCAAGAAAAACCTTTTGACTGGATTAGAGGCTATCAAGTAGGTGGAAAATCGCTGATTTGGGCGAGACAAACTCAACGTTGGAGCGACTACGAATTTGAAGCTCCCGCCCGTGATGGCTTTGCCGTTGATTGGCCCATTCGCTACAAAGATATTGCTCCGTGGTATAGCAAAGTTGAGAAATTTGTAGGGATTAGTGGCAATAAAGACGGCATAAAAAGTCTGCCCGATGGGGAATTTTTGCCACCGTGGGAACTGAATTGTTTAGAAAAACACATTCAAAAATCCGTCAAAGAACAATACGCTGACCGTCAAGTAATTATTGGTCGATGTGCGCATCTGACCAAACCAAATCCTATTCATTTAGCCCAAGGTCGGGGGCAGTGTCAGGCTCGGCATTTGTGTTATCGGGGTTGTCCTTATGGTGGATATTTTAGTTCCAATTCTTCTACCCTACCTTGGGCGGCAAAGACGGGCAAATTGACACTCAGACCACATTCGGTAGTACATTCCATCATTTATGATGAACAGAAAGGTAAGGCAAAAGGCGTGCGAGTGGTTGATTCCGAAACAAAGGAAATGACTGAATATTACGCAAAAATCATCTTCGTAAATGCTGCCACTTTAAACTCAAATCTGATTTTATTGAACTCCACTTCAACTCGTTTTCCTAACGGTTTAGGCAATGATAATGGACTCTTGGGGAGATACGTAGCATTTCATAATTATAGAGGTTCGGGTGGGGCAACTTTTGATGGTTTTAAAGACCAATATTATTCGGGCAGAAGACCCACTACGGCTTTTATGCCCTCTTTCAGAAATGTTCAGAAACAAGAAACTGACTTCTTGCGAGGGTACATGGTAGCCTTTTCAGCCGCCCGTGCTAGCTATCATCAAGACTTATCAAAGCCTACTTTTGGCACAGAATACAAGAACAAAATCACGCAACCAGGGGACTGGGGTGTGTTTATTATGATGCAGGGCGAAACCGTACCCCGGTATGACAACCATTTAAAATTGAGTACAAATCTAAAGGATGCTTGGGATGTGCCGCAGTTAGTAACATCCATCGGGTATGATGAAGTGAACGATGTTAAGATGATGAAGGATTTTCATCAACAGGCTTCGGAAATGCTGGAAAAGGCAGGTTGCAAAAATATTAATATGTCAGACAGTCATCAAAATCCAGGCTTGGATATTCATGAAATGGGCGGTGTAAGGATGGGCAAAGATCCTAAAACTTCTTTATTGAATTCTTTTAATCAATTACATTCTTGCAAAAATGTTTTCGTAACGGATGGTTCATGTATGACTTCTGTCGGCAATCAAAATCCGTCCTTAACTTTTATGGCTTTGACGGCAAGGGCGGTGAATCATGCGGTTTCGGAATTGAAGAAGAAGAATTTATAGATTGAAAATTAAATTAATTTTCAATCTGATTTTATATACAAAACATATAAAATCAAGATTATTTAATCATTGCCAAAAGAGTCTCATTGTCATCCTGTAAGGAACTGGCTAATTGTGAGGAATGATTTTTAACGACACAGAATGTTAATTATTTACTTGATAAACAGCATTTTAGTCATTTAGAATTAATTCCTTTCAAGGATAACAATGAGACATTTTTATCAATCAAAAATCGTTTATTTTCACATTAATCAACTACTAATCACAAACCATGAAAAAAATCTTAATTGCCCTCCTTCTTCTTAGTATAACAACTTTTGGGCTTACTTACACAAATAAATTTGCTCACCTCCGCAATTTTGCCACTTGGGGACCACACTCTATTTACGATTTCAGAACACACCCGACTCGTGAGGTGCAAGCATCCGCAAAACCTCAACCTTGGGGCATTGATTCGAGTTATAACAAAAAAGAAATTCCTGACTCCTTGATGAAGGTTTTAGAGGATAATCATACCATAGCTTTCTTGGTAATTCAAGATGGTAAAATTAAATACGAACATTATTGGGATGGACACGCCAAAGATTCGTTAAGTGGCTCATTTTCAGCTGCTAAGAGTATAATTTCATTGTTAATTGGTATTGCAGTGGATGAAGGAAAGATTAAATCTCTCAATCAATCGGTGGGTGATTTTATTCCATCATTTAAAGAAGGAGGAAAAGAGAAAATTACAATTAAAAATCTTCTCACCATGTCGTCTGGAACGAGTTGGCTTGAAAAAGATAAAGGATATTTTTCATTAAATGCGATGGGGTATTATGGTGACGATGAACAATATGTGGTTGATAATTATGAATTTAAAGAACCCGCTGGCGTGAATTGGGAATATCGTTCGGGTGATACGCAAGCCTTAGGTTTGGTCGTAGAAAAAGTATTTGGCAAAAACATTTCAACCTTAGTCTCAGAGCGTTTTCTTCAACCAATGGGAGCTGAGAAAAATGCCCTGTGGCTATTGGATGGAGGTAAAAATCATGAAAAAGCCTTTTGTTGTTTCAACGGAATTGCGAGAGATTATGCTCGTTTTGGACAACTAATTTTGAATAATGGCAAGTGGAACGACAAGCAAATTGTTTCCGAAAAATATATGAAAGAAGCCACCAGTCCAGCCAATTATTTGAAAGACCCAACAGAAGGAAATAACCCTGTGGATTATTATGGTTATCAATACTGGATTCTCAATCGTGGGGGCAGAACGGTGCCGATGATGAATGGACTTTTTGGGCAATATATTTATGCTGTGAAAGACAAAAATACAGTCATTGTACGTTTGGGTAATTCTCCAATAGGTAAATTTTATCACCATTTCCAAGGCGATGCTTTGAAGTATTTGGATGCGGGATTATCGGTTTTATAAGTGTCCCTTTTTAATCCACTTGAGCCTTTAACAAATACCTAAGTGGGTTAAAATTTGATTTTTTGATTTACACTCATAATTACATACATGCGTTTACAGATTATAAAAATCAATTTTCAACACTTTAAGACTTGAATAACAATGAAAAAATTACTACTCTATTCTCTTTTTTTTGTAACCATCATTTCACAATCTTTCTCTCAAACTAATGCCAACGATTGGGCTTGGATTAAGGGTACAAATATCGCAAACCAATTACCTAGTTATGGAACAAAAGGAGTTGAAACTCCCTATAATGACCCAGGTTCGAGGTCAAACTCCG
>JANPIG010000933.1:0-3596 GCA_031424875.1 Cytophagales bacterium | reverse complement strand
CGAAAACTCTTATGAAGTAGCGGTTCTCTTTTCTTGACTGTCCAAACTAAATGAACCCAAATATTTATAAAACTCCGTGACAATGCCATATTTTGAAATTGGATATCTTTTGAGTAGAGTCAATTGTGTTTTCAAACCTTTCATCAATAGCGAGGGAATTAATTCCCTCGCTATTGATGAAAGTGTTTATTGCCAATTGTTTATTGAAAAAATATTAGCGCTTTTGAGCAAAATCATACGCCTGGGATAATGATACCTTTTACTGAATTTCTTTTTCTTAGTTCTTTCAACATTGCTTGATATTCGGGTGTTTTGAAACGCTCTTTGACTTCTTGTTCATCTTTTGCCTTTTCCTCCTTCCAACGTTTAATAAACCTATCAACATTGGCTTCTCTTTCTTCAGGAGTCAATATTTTCCTTTCTATTGTTTCCTGATTCTAAAAGATTTGTTGCTCAAAATTAAGAATTGTTAAGGAATTATTGATGGTATTTGAAAGATAGTTCACAGAAATTTTGGCACAGAATTTGGCATAACACTCAAAAAGTTACTACTTTTGTCATTCAAAATGCAAAAATCAACTCACATAGCTCGTCTGTTTAGCGTCTTTATGATGTCGCTGATGTTGATGTTTACCGTTTTTGGTAAAACATTCTCAGCTTCACAAATGCGTGTTCAGGCTATTCAGAAGGCAAAAACGGAACAATCTGGACAATCAAAAGAGTCTAAGCAATGTTCAGTTTCTGAACTTTCGGTGATGCAGGTATCTGCTCCCGTAGTGATTGATTTTGCTAATGATTTTATTTTTACACCCCAAGTATTTTCGTTTTTGAGTCCTCAGAAAAAGGCTCAAACTTCCAAAAACTTATCATTTCGTCTCCCTCATCTCGAAATCCTTTTCGAGCATTTTATCGTTACCAACGCCCCTTGATTTTTTATCGGTTATTAGTTAATGGTTACTGGTCAATTTGTAATTGATTGGTGATATAACTTTATGACCGCTGATCTGCCTCGTGGCAAGACGACAATCCCTCTGTCATTACTATTCACTTTTATAATTAAAATCAGTTATTCGAGCGGTTAATACCATTAACCAATTCCCCAATAACTATTAACAAAACAAACAATGCGTTACAAAAATGCCATTCTCTGGCTGACTGGAATTATTTCAGCCTTGTGTTTATTTTTCCTTTCTTTTACTTGGAAAGCGGGTGCTGTCCGTGAAGATGCTATCAAATATGCTACTTCAAAAACGGGACAATTAGACCCTGTTAAAAAAACTCATTATATTGATTCGCTTTGGAAACAGCCTGTTTATTTAGGTTTCACTTTGCAGGAGGTTACTACTTACGCCCTGCACAAAGGTCTTGACTTAGAAGGTGGTCTTCATGCAGTTTTGGAGGTTTCTCCCGTAGAAATTCTACGTGCTTTGTCGGGTAAAAGCAACAATCTAAACTTTGAGAAAGCTCTTGCCGAGGCTGCCAAAGCTCAGGCTACTTCTACCAAGCCTTTCAACGATTTATTCTTTGAAGCTTTCGCAAAAATTGCTCCTAATGAGAAATTAGCATCTATTTTCGCAAACTCGACTAACGTGGGCAAATTGAACTTCTCTTCAACTGATGCTCAGGTAAAGAAAGTAATCAATGAAGAAATTGATGGAGCCGTTGACCGTGTGTACAAAACTATCCAAACTCGTATTGACAAGTTAGGAGTTGCCAATCCAAACATTCAGAAATTGCCAGGTACAAACCGTATTCAGGTGGAATTGCCAGGGGTTGATAATCCTGAGCGTGCCAGAAAATTATTGTCGGCAGCTTCTAAATTAGAATTTGTGGAAGTAGCAGAAATTGGTGAGTGGGGACAAGGTTTGAATTCTTTAGGTGAATATTTAGCCGCAGAGGAAAAAGCTAAGAAATCAGCTTCTGTAGCTACAACTGGAAAAACTGATACAACTAAAGCAGGTGATTTAGCGGGTCAGTTATCAGGTTTAAATAAAGCGGCTTCTACTAAAAAAGATTCTTTAGCTAAGAAAGATACAACGGCTGGTTCGGCTCTGACAAAATTGCTTTTCCCCTTGGATAATCAGCAAAAAACTTGGGGTGTGTTTCGTAAAGATACGGCTCGTTTTAACGAATTGATGAGTCGCCCAGAAGTTCGTTTGATGTTCCCTTCAAACATTGCTTTTTATTGGAATGCTATCGGAATTCCTGCTACCAATGGAGATGAAATCATTCAGTTTGAGGCATTGAGAAAATTGCCAGGTCAGAAAGCGGCTTTGGACGGAGAAACTATCACGGATGCTGGACAAGATTATGACCAAAATGGTCGTCCAGAAGTTACGATGGCCATGAACGGAACTGGCGCCAGAATCTGGAAAAACATGACCGCTGCCAACGTTGGAAAACGTATTGCCATTGTATTAGATGACTATATTTATTCTGCTCCAAATATCAATGGAGAAATTGCTGGTGGACGTTCTTCTATCTCAGGTTCATTCACAGTTGAGCAAGCAAAAGATTTAGCCAATGTAATTAAATCAGGTAAATTATCCGCTCCAACTCGTATTGTGGAAGATGCATTTGTGGGTCCTTCATTGGGTGCTGAGGCTATCAACCAAGGATATTTGTCAATGGCTTTGGGCTTGTTGTTAGTAATTATCTTTATGATTGGCTATTACGGAAATCCTGGATGGATGGCAAACGCTGCCCTTTTCCTTAACGTATTCTTTATTGCAGGTGTATTGGTACAGATTCAAGCGGCTTTGACATTACCAGGTATTGCGGGTATCGTGCTTACATTAGGTATGGCCGTCGATGCCAACGTACTGATAAATGAGCGTATTCGTGAGGAACTCCATGCTGGCAAGGGTTTGATGGAATCTATTAAATTAGGATACGAAAAAGCCCTTTCTGCCATTATTGACGGTAACGTAACTACTATTCTTATTGGTATTATCTTGATTGTTTTTGGCTCGGGTTCAGTAAAAGGTTTTGGTGTAACGCTTTGCATTGGTTTGGTAACTTCAGTATTTACCTCCGTGTATGTGTCGCATATTTTGGTGGACTGGATGGCAAAACGTGCTATCAAAGCAGGAAGAGAAAAAGAAGTAACGTTTGAAACTTTCATCTCGAAAGACCTTTTCAAAAACTTTAATTTTGACTTCATCGGAAAACGTAAGTATTCATATATTTTCTCTTGGTCATTAATTGCTATCGGTATCATTGTTTTGGTTATCCAAGGCGGTTTCAACTTAGGCGTGGACTTTAAAGGTGGTCGTTCTTATGTGGTTGAATTTAACAAGCCAGTAGCCACGGGAGACGTTCAGAATGCTCTGAAAGATGATTTCCAAGGAAAAGGTGTTGAAGTAAAAACGTTCAATGGAGATACAAAATTGAAAATTACAACTTCTTATTTAGTTGAAGATGAATCACTCACGGCTAACAATACCGTTCGTACTGCCTTAGAAACTGGATTAAAGCAATTCTCGGCGGCTGGTCCGAAAGTAGTTTCAGAATCGAAAGTAGGTGCAACCATTGCCGATGATATTTTGAGACAATCGTTCATTTCAATTCTTTATGCACTCGTTGCCATCTTTATT
>JANPIG010000932.1:0-1297 GCA_031424875.1 Cytophagales bacterium | reverse complement strand
TGGCTTCAAAATAGGCACGGCTCAAGGTGGCTGTTTTCTTATCAAGTCCAACGGCAAGTTTGATTAAATCGTTTTGAGCAATTTTATCAATACCAATAGACGAACCCATGAGGCTGGGTCCAGAATACGGGATTCCGTACCATTCCAAAAGCCCTTGAATACTTCCGTCTTCGCAAGCAGGGCCGTGCATAGCGATGAAAGCAAATTTGAAATATTCAGAAAATTTATCGGGAGAAATCCTTGTACCTACTTGTGAAATCATCTTATCTAACTCACTATCAGACATTTGCCCTAACGATTCGGAATAAATTTGATAGTCGCCTTGATGAGATTTTGGGGGATAAAAATCACGAATTGAGGGAGCATACACCAGTTCGGGATTCAAGAGGATGAAATGTCCACAACCATCTACAAAGACGGGAATTGGTTCAAAGAGGGTTTTATCGATGTTTTCCATGGCAGTTTTGCCACCTGCAAAACTAATCTCACGTTCACGGGCAGGACCGCCAAAAAAAATGCCTATTTTCATGGGTTTTTTGCTTTCGGCTTTCAGCTTTCGGCTTTGAATGAAATTCCCACTTCTCTTAAATAAAGATATTTCTCAGGAAAGCCAAAAGCCGAATGCTGAAAGCCGATAGCTTAATTTACATTTATTGCTATTACTTTCAAAATCTCGGGTACTTCACGGCGAATGGTATCTTCAATGCCGCCACGGAAGGTCATTGCCGACATCGAACACGAACCACAAGCCCCCAAGAGTTCTAAACGGAGGGTTTTATCAGCCGTAATTTCTAAAATACGGACATCGCCGCCGTCAGACTTGAGATAGGGACGGATTTGATTCAAAGCAATTTCAACTTTTTCTTCGAGGGAATGTGCAGCGATAGTTTCCATAATTTTAAATAATTTTAAAAATTATTCAAAGATAGTGAATAGTACCTCATTCCACCATCATTTTGTACCCTTTTCCATGAATATTGATAATTTTTACTGCTTCATCATTGGCGAGTTTTTTACGTAATTTTGATACTAATACATCCAGACTCCGCCCTACTACGATAGTACCTTTGTCTTCCCAAATTTCTTTCAAAAGCCTTTCTCTTTCTACTAATTCGTTTTGGTTTTCGATGAATATTGTCAATAATTTGCTTTCATTTTCAGTGAGCTCAATCAGTTCTGAATGGTATTTCAGAATATGTCTTTGATGATAAAATTGAAATCCTCCAATCATTGTAACCTCTTCTTTGTCAGACAGTTGTATTTCTTTCGAATCTTTGAAAAACTTTTTCCTGAAAAA
>JANPIG010000931.1:0-3463 GCA_031424875.1 Cytophagales bacterium | reverse complement strand
AAATTGTAATATTTGAAGATTGCTAATACGCCAATGTTAGCCACTAAACTCATAATTAAGTAATATTTGCGTCGTTTACCTTCTGATTTTTCAATGAAAATTCCTGCGTAATAATCAATTACAATGGTAAAACCCAAAATAAGAATATAGATAGGTTTGAAAACCATATAGAAATAGCAACTTGCTACCAACAGCAAAAACCAACGAAAACGGTGAGGTAATACGAAATAGAGAATCGTAACGATGGGAAAAAAAATAAGGAATTGAATAGAGTTAAAAAGCATAGTGTTATTTCAGATTTTGCTTTAAAAGTTTAGTAAGTTTTTGTGTTCGTTCTAAACGACAGGATGCATTTAAATGAAAGTGCGTATCGTAAAAACAAGAAATTGGGTAAATTTCATCTTTTATTTGATTTATTTTAGGACAATTTATTTTATCATGCATTAATTTTTCATACACGATTAACTTCGTTCTATTTTTGTCATAACCTACTTGCGAGAAGGAAGGATAATACCAAAATACACGTGCTTTTTTTTGCCTAACTTCATTTATAAATTGGTTAATCTCTTGAATTTCAGTCGCATAGTCTTCATCTTTAATATCAAATAAATCTCCCAGTGGCTGAACAGGCGGATTATTCAAATGTGATACTGCATCTCCATTTTTATTAAATCCATTTCTGAAATAACCCGAAATCGTGTCATTAATAGTGGGCGATTTTATTCTATTCGGAAGAAAAATTAGGTTACGTGCATAACGACTATAAAATTCAGCTTTAATGGCTAAACGGTCAATGAAATTATCATATTCTATAAATTCATCAGCGGGTGGATAAGCAAAAACTGCCATCTGCTTTGAGAAATTATCACCAGGCTTTCTCAAATAATATTCTGGACAAAGAACAATAATATCTTCTTTTTTTACTTCCGAAAGAGCTTCTTTCAAGACAAAAGTTAATCCAAAGCCAGCGTATAATCCAAAATTGACTACGGGCTTTTTGAGCGCTTTTTCAAGAGTATCAGAAGCAATGCCAAAAGCCAAATTTGAACCACCAACCAAGATAATTTTGGGTTCCTGAATAGATTGAGCGTACTTATGTTTATCGGCAATGGCGGCTACAAAAGCAACATTTACATCATTTCGATTGATAATAAAAATGACAACATAGATAGATAAAACTATCAATGCTATGAAGGTGGTTATTTTAAGTAAGAATTTAGGCAAAAGGTAAAATTTTAATGATGAAGTATGAGTTATAAAATATGATATGTTTCTGCTTTTTCGCCTTTGTTGGAGTTTTCTCCACCAAACTACCGTCCAAAGCCTACAAATAGATTGGACTCCTCTTTACGGGGCAAATTCCTGTGCTACGTTGCTAAATTCCTTCCTGTTCTAATAATTGAATCAGTCGGGAAGTAAAAATTTTCCTTCCTTTGGCATTAGGATGATATACGCTATCAAAGAAAAAATGATCATCCATCACAGAGTTTTCAGGACTTCCAATAATGGGAATTTTTAAATTATCTCTCAACTGTTTTTCCAGTTTCTTGACTACAGGCATATTCTTTTCAAAACCACTTTCTGCATAAGTAGGAAAGGTAAAAAGCACCACTACGCCTTTCTCTATAGCAAAATCATAAAAACTATTGAAATCTTTTATTTGTTTATCATATACAATTTCATCTGAAATTTCAGGATTATTAAATCCTGGTGATGGATTATTTAGATGCCCTAATAAATCGCCATTTTTGGCGAAACATTTTCTAAAAAATACTGATGTGGTATCATCAATACTAATTGGTTTTCTACGAGTACCTGACCAAGATTCACCTAACAATAATTTAAAATCTGCTAATCTGTGCGTAGCATAAGCTACTATTTCTTCATTTTTAGATTCGTATTCAATCCAGTTTTTGGCAGGTGGATAAAAATCTGATACGGTCAATTGATCTTCTTTTATGCCTTGTGATGTCATCACATATTCCATTGAAATTAAAACTATATCCCCTTTTCTGACCGTACTTTTAAGCTGTTGCATCAAAAAATGAGTGCCCAATTGAAAGTGTAAAGCAGCATTTATAACAGGGATTTCCAGTTCATTGGACAATAAATCACTATCAATACCAAAAGCAACACTTGAGCCACTCATCAAAATTAATCGTGGTGAAGGTATAGAATCCAAGAGGTGCATTTTGTCAATAAAAGTGGCTAAATAAGCATTTTTAGCACTGGGATTAAATGCCAAATCTGCCCTTCTAATGCCCTCAATTAGTAATATTGGGATGACTGCAACAAGAAAAAGTTTGAGAAAAAATTTCAAAATTAGAGTATTTATACTGGTTATCATTTCAAAGAGAATACAATAAATATTTTTGACGAATCATCTTATATTTATCCAAATCTGTTTTCCAAGTCTCCCTAATTTGCTTTTCTGATAAACCTGCTACAATTTGTTTACGTAAAGAATCATTGCCTGCCAACTTGTCAAAGAAAGATGGACTACTAAAAAATTTAATTTTATCGCTTGATTTCTGGTAGAAATCAAGGAGATATTTTATGGTAAATTGCTGTTTTTTTGCATCCGTTTTAGACAAATCCAAGCCATAACATAGTTTGCCTTTTTGTGGAGGATTTTTTGCCCCAGGTTTGTCTTCGGGCGTGAAAGTAAAGTTACCATTAGCAGAATTTGGCGAACCAATCACTTGAAATTGTTTATCGGTTCCACGCCCTACACTTACATCTGTACCTTCAAAAAAGCAAATAGAAGGATACAAAAGCATTGATTGTAAGTTAGGCAAATTGGGCGAAGTAGCAATAGGAGGATTATAGGCAGTTGAATGATTGTAATTTAAGCACTTGATAATCTGTAGTTTGCATTTTAGGTTTCCAGCCAACCAGCCTTCACCGTTAATCATTTGAGCCAATTCGCCCACCGTACATCCATGTACTACAGGCACGGGGTTTAACCCTACAAAAGAGGCAAATTTTTTATCCAAAACTGGACCATCAAAATAATGGCCGTTCGGATTTGGTCGGTCTAAAACCAAGAGTTGTTTATCGTTTTCAGCACAGGCTTCCATGACGTAGTGCATTGTGGAGGTATAAGTATAAAATCTTGCTCCAACGTCTTGAATATCAAAAATAACTACATCAATGCCTTCTAATTGCGTTTTTGAGGGCTTTCTATTGGCACCATATAAAGAGACTATCGGCAAACCAGTCTTTTTGTCAATGCCATTTGCTACATGTTCACCCGCATCAGCAGTACCTCTGAAACCATGTTCGGGAGCAAAGATTGTTTTGATATCTATGCCCAATGAAATCAAAGAATCCGCCAAATGTGTTTTGCCAATCATAGAGGTATGATTAACTACTATGGCAACCGTTTTCCCTTTTAAATCAGGAATATACAGATTGGTTTGTTCAGCACCTGTTTTTAAGTTTTTGGGAGCTTCGGCTTGAC
>JANPIG010000930.1:0-7148 GCA_031424875.1 Cytophagales bacterium | reverse complement strand
AATATGACTAAGCGGTCATATTTGCCATTTTCTTACATCAATAATTGGCCTGGGGTATTCCACACCAAGTTGAATAGAAAATTGTTTTTGCTCTTTTTGGGTTAGTAAACCGACCGAATGAAGCTTATTGGCAGGGACATTTTGGAGTTCTGGAAGCCAATGTTTCACATATTTTCCTTGGGAATCATAGTTAGTGGCTTGTTTTAGGATATTGAAATAACGGTTTTCTCGTGGGTCATTACCTACACCCGCTACGTACAACCAATTGCCCCAATTTGAACATACATCATAATCAATCAATTGGCTCTCGAACCATGCGGCTCCCCAACGCCAATCTATTTTAAGGTCTTTTACCAAGAAATTCGCTACGTTTTGTCGTCCTCGGTTAGACATAAAACCTGTTGCTAATAGTTCCTTCATGTTAGCATCTATTAAGGGTATGCCTGTTTCACCTGTACGCCATTTCTCGAAAATCTCTTTGTTGTATTTCCACTTAACCGTATGATTTTTAATACCATTTTGATAAAAAATTTTATTGCCAAATTTCATCGCAACAAATCGAAAATAGTCACGCCAGATTAATTCAAATATTAGCCAATAGGTTGAATCATTAGCAATTCGGTCATGTTCGTAACGTTTGATTTCTTCATAAATAAATCTTGGAGAAATACAGCCGTTGGCAAGCCAAGGGGAGAATTTTGAGGAATAATCCATTCCTAACATTCCGTTGCGAGTTTCTTTGTAGGATTTTAAGAGGTCTTTTTGCCAAAAATATTCTTCTAAACGTGTGAGAGCTTCTGTTTCTCCCCCTTTGAAAATAGATGTTTCTTTACACGTCGATTCTTGACGTGTAAAGTTTTTAGTAATTAACGGCAAAGATTGCTGTGTTACATATGTCGGTCTAATTTTGGCAAATTTTTCTACTTTATTTCTGAATTGGGTGAAAACATCGGGCAGATTTTCAATGGCCATTGGGAGGTCATCTACATGGTAAAGGGTTGATTGCCAAAAGAATTTAACAGCCAATCCTTTTGCTTTTAAACGTTCTTCCACTAAGGAATCTATATCCACTTCTTCTTGGGTGATTTCTTCGGACGTATAAAGTTCATCAGCTCCAATTTCTTGGGCTAAGACAGGTAAAATATCTTCTGGAGGGCCTGTTTTGATGATAAGATTTAATCCTATTTTTTGCAAATTTCCCTTTAAATTTTCAACAGATTCTATCAAAAATTGATGACGTAACCTTCCTGTTTTTGGAAAACCTAATTCATGATCTTTAAAAATTCTTGGGTCAAAAATATAGGCTGGGACGACCTCAGTGGTCTTTTCGATAGCTTTTGTGAGTGCTTCGTTATCGTGAATTCGTAGGTCGTTGCGAAACCAAAGGAGTATTTTCATAGTATGTTGCACGGGAATCCGTCCCGTGCATTGGAGTCCGATTCACAGGACGGATTCCCGTGCTATGTTAAAACCACCTCCCAACGGAAAGCCCATTTCCAACGGATTGAGTAATTGGTATAACCTGCTTTTTGGATGATGTTTTCTAAATCTTTTCTTCTGAAAGCTCGCCAAACAGAGAGTTTTGCATCGTTCTTTACCAAGTAAGATTTTAGGAAAAGTTTGGTTATCCAAGCGATGGAATGATAGGCAAACCAATGGCGATGTATATCATTAATAACTACGCCCAGCCGAGTTTGTTTGCGAAATTGTTGAAGAATTTTAATGAGGGCTTCGTCTTCAAAATGATGACAGAATAAGGTCATTGTAACGATATCAAATCTATGTTTTTGAAATTCTTCGGAGAAAATGTTTTGGTGTAAATAGCTGATATTTTGATAGTTATGAGTCCTTCTTTTAGCAAAATCTATCATGAAATCGTTGGCATCAATTCCTACAAATTGTGCATTTATATTTTGTTTTTTTGCCCAATCTGCCATGACCATCAGCATATCACCACCACCACAGCCGAGATCGGCGATGGTAATTTTCGATTTTTGATGTTCGATTTTCGATGTTTGGTTGTTCTTCCAATAATATGAAATCAAATGAGATAGCCCGCTGATTGTTACTTGGTTACCTCCTAAATATTTATTAATGATGGCTAATTCTTCTAAGTTTTCTCTAAGCGCATCATTGTCTAATTCGAGGTCGTCTATTAGTTCTTTTTCGTAGCTTCGATATGATAAATTTGGCATATATTTTCGGATCACGGGGAATAGTAAAAGGATAAACGGGTTTAAATCTGGTAATAAAAATTAACATCTATACTTCTTGCAAGATTTGTTATTTATCTTTGAATTATAAACTTTAAATCCGTTAGCCGTTTACCGTTCACTAAGAGAAATGAATTTAGATTTAACCAATAAAAATGCCATCGTATGTGGTAGCACTCAAGGGCTTGGACGAGCTTCTGCGATTGAATTAGCCCTTTTGGGAGCTAATGTTACGCTTGTGGCTCGTAATGAAGCTACTTTGAAAGAAACCCTTTTAACCTTAGATAGTTCAAAAGGGCAAAAACATTCTTATTTCGTAGCAGATTTTTCAAAGCCTGACGAAGTGAAGTTGGGTATTGAGAATCATTTGAAAACGAATCCTATTGTTCATATTTTAGTGAACAATACAGGCGGACCAGCGGGTGGGGCAATTATTGATGCAAAGGTTGAGGAATTTACCCAAGCTATTTCTAATCACTTAATTTGCAACCATATACTCGTTCAGGCGTGTGTGCCAAGTATGAAATCTGTGGTTTTTGGTAGGATTATTAACATCATTTCGACTTCGGTAAAACAACCTATTATAGGTTTAGGGGTTTCTAATACAACTCGTGGGGCGGTGGCTTCTTGGGCGAAAACTTTGGCGAATGAGTTGGGGAAATTTGGGATTACGGTTAACAATGTGCTGCCTGGATATACCAAAACGGCTCGTTTGGATTTTGTGATAAATTCACGGGCAAAAATGGCGAATGTTGGCATGGATGATATGGAGAAGATTTTTCAGTCGGATATTCCTGCGGGACGGTTTGGCGAAGCTCATGAATTTGGGGCAGCCGTGGCGTTTTTATGTAGCCCATCGGCGGCTTATATTAATGGGGTGAATTTGCCTGTGGATGGGGGGAGATTGAGTTCAATGTAATAATGGAATGAAGATTTGTCTGATACTTCGTAACGCAGATTGAAAATGGATTTAAAATCTGCGTTACGAAAAATTCTACTCCACCGCACTTTCTACCAATCTCACAAATTCCCCTAACTTATTGGTATCAAGCCATCTGACTACGATTAGTAAATCTTTTTCCTTATCAATTACGATATAATTTCCTCCAAAACCATTGGCGTAATAAATCTTTTTGGAGACATTTCCTAAAGCATTTTCTTGATTTAGCCACCACATTAAACCGTAAGATTTATTGGGTGTAGAGGGCTTTTGGGCCATTTCTACCCATTTTTCAGAAATGATTTGTTGGTTTTTCCATTTACCATTTCTCAGGAAAAGCAAACCAAATCTTGCTTGGTCGAAGGTATTGATAAAAATTCCCCCACCATGATGTCCGCCGCCGCTAACGGATTGCATCATACTACCGTCCATATTCACGTAGGAATTGTCGTAACCAAACCAACGCCAAGTGGTGGACGCTCCTATATTATCCATAATTTTTTCTTTCAAAATCATGGGTAAAGGTTTTCTAAAAACTTGCAAAAGTGAATAAGAGAGGAGATTTACACGGACATCATTATATTCAAAAACAGAGCCTGGTTCGAGCAATTTACGGTTTTTCCAATCATCTAAACCGCCTTCTTTTGGTGGACGGTCTGCCCAATCGCAATTATCAAAAAGGCATCCTGACCAGTCGGAAGATTGGGTCAATAAATGCCTCCACGTTACTTTGGCGTTATGTTCGCCCTCAAATTTATCATCCCAAACGTAGTCTTTTACGGGTTCGTCAATGTTACGAATCAAATGATTATCCACTCCTAAACCCGCAAGCGTTGAAAGGTAGCTCTTGGTAACGCTGAAAGTCATATCTACCCGTTTGGTGTCGCCCCATTGAGCTACGATATAGCCATTTTTGATAATTAATCCAGCAGACTTACCCCGATTTTTCATCGGACCCAAAATATGATAATTTGGCTCATTGACATACGATTTCATATTGGCAATTCGTAAATCGTAATCGATTTTTACCTCATTTTTTATCGAAAAATTAACCGCACTATCCAATAGTTTAGCATTCATTTTCAGCTCAGAAGGTTTGCGGATTTGCCAAGTAGAATCTGGGAAATAGAAGTTTTGACTGAAAGAAAATTGAAAGGAAATAATGAACGAAATAATGAGGAAAATCTGCTTTTTCATGGGGTTATTTTGATGAAGGTTTGTTTTGGTAAATATACTGAAATTTTATGGCGAGAACTTCCCGAAAGTGAAAGAACTTTCGGGAAGTCTAAATCGAAGTTTTCTACTCTACACCTTCTTCCGCTCAATCTCCTTCAAATTCTGCATTTTCTTATTTCTTAGAAAACCGTTGATGTCTTCAAAGTGTTCTAATACTCGCTTATTACCAAATTCAAAAACCTTCGTAGCCAAGCCGTCCAAGAAATCTCTATCGTGCGAGATTAGAATAATTGTGCCTTCAAATGCTTTTAGGGCATCTTTTAGAATATCTTTGGTTTTTAAATCCAAATGATTGGTTGGTTCATCGAGTATCAGAAGATTCACGGGTTCGAGGAGGAGTTTCACCATTGCCAAACGAGTTTTTTCTCCGCCCGACAGTACGTTTACTTTTTTGTTAATATCGTCTCCGCCAAACATAAACGCTCCCAAAATATCTTTGATTTTAGTACGGATTTCGCCTACGGCAATATTATCAATCGTCTGAAAAACCGTTAAATCTCCATCCAATAAAGCCGCTTGATTTTGGGCAAAATAGCCAATCATGGAATTATGACCTAAACGTAAATCGCCCTCACAATCTATTTCTCCCATGATTGCTTTCACAAGCGTAGATTTCCCTTCGCCATTTTTACCCACGAAAGCTACCTTTTCTCCTCTTTCAATGGTCATACGAACATCTTTAAAAACAAGATGGTCGCCATATTTTTTCGTTACTTCCTCCACAATCACAGGGTAATTACCAGAACGGGGTGCGGGTGGAAATTTAAGATTTATGGCAGAAGTATCAACTTCATCAACCACCACAATATCCATTTTTTCCAACATTTTCACCCTCGACTGCACCTGTAACGTTTTGGAATACGTCCCTTTGAAACGGTCGATAAACTCCATATTATCAGCAATGATTTTTTGCTGGTCGTTAAACTGCTTTTGCTGTTGTTCCTGGCGTTCTTTGCGAAGTTGGAGGTATTGCGAATAGTTTACTTTATAGTCATAAATTCGTCCCATCGTAATTTCGATGGTACGATTGGTGATGTTATCGACAAAGGCTCTATCGTGCGAAATCACGATGACGGCTTTGGCAGAATTCATCAAAAAATCCTCTAACCATTGAATAGACTCAATATCCAAGTGGTTGGTTGGCTCATCCAAGAGAATTAAGTCAGGGTCTTGCAAGAGGATTTTTGCTAACTCAATCCGCATTCGCCAGCCACCACTAAATTCAGAAGTTTTACGGGTAAAATCTGTCCGCAAGAAACCCAAGCCCAATAAAGTTTTCTCTACCTCGGCATCAAAATTGATTTCTTCGATGGAATAATATTTTTCACTCACTTCCGAAACTCGCTCAATGATGTTCATGTAAGCATCTGATTCATAGTCAGTTCGAGTTTCTAATTGGTGGTTTAGTTCGTCAATCTCGGCTTTCATATCCAAGATTTTTGAGAATGCCTTTGTAGTTTCTTCAAAAACCGTACAATCATCCGCCGTGAGCAAATGCTGAGGCAAATATGCAATGATGGCATCACTCGGAGCCGATATTTTGCCCCTTGTGGCTTTGTCTGCCCCCGCAATAATCTTCAACAAAGTTGATTTACCCGCCCCATTTTTGCCCATCAAGGCTATTCTATCCTTTTCGTTGATGTTGAAAGTTACATCACTAAACAAAGCTCGTCCCCCGAACTCAACCGTTACATTATCTACTGAAATCATATTATTTTAAAATGAGATGCAAAGATACGGGAGAAAATTGGAGGGAGATAAAAAAAGCTGATTTCGGTGGGTTTAGGATTGAGATTGGCTTCTTTTATTTTAAATATTAATTAGCAGAACATAAGATTATAGTATTTCTTCATGTTTGGAAAGGGTTGAAGAATCAACTACCTTTAAAAATAATTTTAAAACTTTAAAAATTATGCAATCGGAAAATGAAAAGTGGTATAATAATATTCCTAACATTCATAAAATAAAAGAAAAAGACTTACAATTTATTTTTGCACAGTCTGAAAAAGCATTAGATGATAGTATAAAAAATTTTGATTCTACAACCAACAAATCTATCAATGTAGTTGCGGTTATTGTAGCGTTATTGTCAACATTGATAGGTTATTTTTCTATTAATTTTTCTATTAGAGGGACTTTTGACATAATATTATCAGCGACATTTATAATTATCGTTTATTTATTCTATCCAGCATTTCTAATTTCAAAAAATATCCTTTCAACAGGATATTATACAATAGGAAGTAACCCAGAAACATTAATTTCAAATTCTATTTTCTCAAATGAAAATATTAATAGCAAAGTAGAATCCACTACAATGATTTTAAGTGAAATTATTAGCTACAATAAAAGAATTAATACTAATATCGAAATTAACTCCAAAAGAATAGTCTATTTGGATAGAACTGTGAAAGCATTGCTATATCTTCCCGCCATTGGAATTATTACTTATGCTTTTTTAGTATTAATCTCATTTTTACTTTTTTGAACAATCTTTTCTGTCTCAACCACTACTACCTGTCTTTCTGTTTGTCTTGTTTGATTCTGATTATCTTGCTTTGCCATATTATATGTATTGATTTGTATTTCTATGAATAATTACTGTAAAATTACACCTTTTAAAAGATTTACTCTGCACAACGAGTATTATTTTATTTTACGGTAAATCATCACCCATACCACTCCTGCCCCACCCTACCAACATACTGAAAATCAACACCTTCCAACAAAACCCTCTCCAAATCAGCCCCTACATTCGG
>JANPIG010000929.1:0-8477 GCA_031424875.1 Cytophagales bacterium | reverse complement strand
GTTGGTCGTCAATAAACTGTCTTTCCCACAACTTGAAACGATGAAATAAGCGGGTACAGACGGTTCAGATTTGCAAGTATTTACCTCACAAATTGCCGTGAATTGGTACGCTGTTTTGGTTGGTTTAACTAAAATAGTTTGCCCAATTTGTCCATCCGACCACGTAACTTTTCCATTCTCGCAACCATGTGCTTTCAAGACTTCCGACTCACCCAAACATAGGCGTTCTCGTCCGCAAGTAACGATTGGTTTTTCGATTCCAGCCTTCACCGTAATCTCATTTGAGCGTGGACTACTACATTCCCCTTCTCTACAAATGGCTGTGTATGAAGTAGTTGGCATAATTCTATCCGTCATCGTCACGCCCATTTTTCCATTCGACCATATCACCAGTCCTTTACAACCCGACGACACAAACGTTACAGAATCGCCTCCACAAATTTGCGTTTTTGGGGCAGTAATCACTGGTGCAGTTGGTAAAGTTACCGTCAAATAAACCTCTTTCGAGACCTTGCTCACGCAGGTACTCGACATTACGCAAGTGGCAGTATAAACGACATTGCCCGTTGGACTCACCGTGATAGAATTGCCCTTCTGTCCGTCCGACCAATTGACTTCGCCCGAACAGCCCAGAGCGGTTAAAATGGCTTTATCTGAACAACTCAACTCAGTTTTTGAAACGATAATATTTGGTGCGATTTTGTCGCACGGCAATTTCGCACGAACTACGCAACTGGCTTCATCGTCTTCTGAACCATCAAATTTACCATTGCCTGGGGTCGAATCTGGGTCTGGTTGGTCAGATTTCGAGACTTGGGCTTTGTTTACTAAATTGCCCGCCTTCGTTACCAAAACCTTATACCCAAACACGGCAATACCACCTTTTTCAATGCTCGCTGCCTTGAATGTGATGAGATTTCCGACCAAAGTTCCATTGTTCGACTCCACCAATTGCAAACCATCTGGCAGTAAATCTGACACCTCAACGTTGGTCGCTTCCGACGGTCCAGCGTTGTTCACCTGCACCATGTATAGGAGCGTATCGCCAACGGTTACTTCCGTGTGATTCACAATTTTGTTCAAACTCAAATCCGCTTGCTGTGCAATCAACGTTACCACTCCAACATCATCCTGACCATCTTCCGTACCTGTATTCGTCTGAGAATCAGGGTCATACTGACGAGTATCGAATATTTCGGCTTTGTTCGTAATCAATCCACCCTTTAATACCTTGGCTTTGAAAGTCAAATCCACGTAGGTATTTGGTTGAATTATTGGGATAGTTTTCGAGACTAACCCAACCGATGACAGACTGAAGTCTGTGGTACTGATATATTCCAATTCTTTCGGCAAATAATCTTTTACGATGGTATTTCTCGCTAACTCTGGTCCTGCGTTGTGTACTCTAAGCGTGTAAGTTACATCACTGCCTACATTTGGTTGATTGTTCGAGACAAATTTCTCTAAACTCAAATCCGCCCCACGACCATTTACCGTTACAGAATCCGTATCGTCCTCACCATCTTCTGTACCTGAATTTGGACAAGAATCTGGGTCGAATTGGTCGGCTTTTGTGATTTCAACCTTATTGGTAATCGGCTTTCGGCTGTCGGCTGTCGGCAAGATTTTCGCTATAAACGTTAATTTCTCTTTCTTGTAAACTCCTAACGAATCCAATTTTCCAATCAAACTTCTTGACGTTTCGTTGTAGTCAAAATCATTTGAAGAAATGAATTTTAAGCCTTCTGGTAAAATGTCTCTTACGTGAATATTTGTACCCGTACTTGGTCCATTGTTGCTAACGGTTGTCGTAAACGTAACGTTCTGCCCCACGTTTGCTTTCCACGGAGCAACATCCTTTCTGATGCTCAAATCGGCTGTCCCTGCATTGATGGTTACGCTCGCTTCGTCGTCTTCGTCATTATCCATTCCATTATTTGGTTTTGAATCTGGGTCGAATTGGTCGGACTCGATTATTTGAGCGTTGTTGGTTATTGATGATTTATTATCGGCAGCCGTTGCAGTGGTTACTAATGCTACAAATTCCCAAGTGAACGATTTACCAGACTCAATTTTATCTACCGAAAGCGTCAATTTGCCTTTATTATTTATTACATCATCATTACTTTCCACGAATTTCAATCCCGTTGGAAGTATGTCTTGAACCTTTACATTCGTTGCTGTGATTGGTCCATCATTCTTTACAATGATGGTATAAGTAACTGATTCACCAGTATTCACTTTATATTTATCAACCTTTTTCTTCAAACTCAAATCCGCAGATTGGATGCAAACCGTTACAGAATCGGTATCATCTTCATGAATATTTATGCCATTTCCTACCTTAGAATCTGGGTCAAATTCTGATGCTTTCCAGATTTCTGCCTTGTTGGTCAATACGCATTTCTCTGCATACCTGTTCACCAAAGCCGTGTATTCTATCGTTACGGAGTCGTCAGGGGCGATAATCGCAATTGGCGTTGCATTTCGCAATACGTTTTTCACCGATTTCAAATCATAACTTTCAAGCATCGTTAAGCCCGTAGGTAAATAATCTTGCACCTGAATATTGGTCGCTTCGTCTGGTCCAAAATTTCTGATGGTCAATTTATAAGTCAACGTATCGCCCAAGTTTGGTTTCAGGTTATCGACAGTTTTACGCAAACTCAAATCTGCCTGTTTTCCGTTAATTATCACGCTCGCATCATCATCTTCGCCTTTGTCCGTTCCATTTCCGTGAGGAGAATCTGGGTCGAATTGATCGGCTTTTGAGATTTCCGCTTTGTTGATAATCGCACTATTTGAGGTTACACGAGCAATAAAATCAACCGATTGAGAAGTTCCTGCGGCAATGGCTGGTATTTTGGCAATCAGCGTTGAACCCGTTGCTTTGAAATCTACGCTACTTACAAAAGTTAATCCCGATGGCAAAATATCTTTCACCTCCACATTATTAGCCAAGGCGGGTCCTGCATTGTAAACTGTCAAGGTATAAGTGACCGTTTGTCCTTTCAATGGTGAACGATTCGAGACATTTTTCTTCAAACTCAAATCCGAGATTTGAGGCATGATGGCAAAATACCCAGCATCATCCTGACCGTCTGCCGTGCCTGTATTCGGTTGAGAATCAGGGTCAAACTGATCAGATTTCGTAATTTCAGCACGGTTAATAATCGTGTTAGCCACTTCTTCACCACCTATACTTGTGATTTTCACTTTGAATTTTAGCTTTACGGAACTTCCAACTTTGATGCTGTCTATTGTTTTTGAGGTAATAGTATTTCCAGACAGGCTGAAGCCTGTGGTACTGCTTAAAAACTGAATTCCTTTTGGTAAAATATCACTTACTTGTACACGGGTTGCAATGCCCGGTCCTGCATTCCGCACTTCCAAAACATACGTAATCGTATCGCCCACATTTGGCGTAGTGGCGTAACCATCCACCCCTTTGATGAGGCTCAAATCCGCTTGGTCACCGTTCAGCATCGCACAGGCTTCATCGTCTTCACCATTATTTGTTCCATTTCCTACTTGTGAATCTGGATCAAATTGGTCGGCTTTAAGGATTTCAGCACAGTTCATAATCATGCCTTTGTCTTTCACTTTGGCAATGAAAATCAAGGTATCCACTTTATTTGGGGCGATTTTCAAGATTTTACGAGAAATCAAAGCCGAGCCTGACATTGTGAAATCTGTACTTGCCACGAATCCCAAACTTGCTGGCAAAACATCTCGTACCACTACATTTGTGGCGGTGTCTGCCCCCGCATTTCTCACAATCAACTTATACGTAACCTGTTCGCCTAAGTTGGCATTCGGTTTATTGACCAATTTAATCAAACTCAAATCTGCCGATTTTCCACCGATGCTTACTGAATCTTTATTGTTTTTTGCATTTGAATCAAACTGGTCAGATTTAGTAATTTCGACTTTGTTGGTAATCGTTGAATTCTGAGCTGTTAATTTTGCTATATAATTGAAAATCAAAGTTTTACCAACTCCAATCGAGTCAATTTTTCCAGTAATGGTTGATGGAATAAACTGAATTCCTTTATCTCCCAAAACAAAATTTAATCCCGCTGGCAACACATCTTTAAACTCAACATTCGTAGCGGTATTTGGTCCATTATTTTTCACCGAAATCGTATAAGTAACATTATCACCCACATTTGGTTTACGATTTGAAACTGTTTTCTTGATTTCCAAATCTGCGGACTCCCCTCCTATTGTTGCTGTTGCTTCATCATCTTCACCTTTTTCAACGCCATTTCCATGTTCAGAATCTGGGTCAAATTGGTCAGATTTTGTTACTTCCGCTTTATTAACGATACTTCCACCCGCTAAAATTTTGGCGGTGTAAGTAAATGATTTGCTGTCTCCTGAATTGAGTCTTCCGATTTTCAAAGTCAAAGTATCTTTGGAAATCGTAAAATCATTACTACGAATATTTCCTAAACCTTTCGGCAAATAATCTTTCACCTCAGCATTGGTCGCATTTTCGTTGCCGTCATTGGTTACCGTTATCGTATAAGTAACCTCAGAACCAATCGTTGCCGTTGAATTTGAGACCGTTTTCTTCAAGCTTAAATCTGAAATTGGCACTGTTATCGTGGCTTTACTTTGATCATCTTGACTGTCTTCTATGCCTGTATCTGGCTGAGAATCAGGGTCGTATTGATCAGCTTTGTTAATTTCCGCACGATTCGTTAAGGTATTATTTATATTTAATTTATTATAAAAATCCTTCGTAACCATCACTTCAACCGTCATCCTAATCGTCTGATTTACAGCAATTTGATTGATATTTCTACTAATTAATAAACTATCGCTTGCCTTCACAAAATCTGGACTTGATACAAATATTAAGCCCTTTGGTAAGAAATCTTTCACTTGAACATTCGTCGCAATACTTGGTCCTGCGTTGGAAACTTTTATCGTAAATGTGGTTGTTTTTCCGACATTCACAAATTGGTCAGCCACGGTTTTTACTAAGCTCAAATCAGCCTGTTCACCACCGACCGTAACGCTGGAATTATCATCTTCACCGTCTTCTGTGCCTGTATTTGGCTTAGAATTCGGATCAAAAACGTCTGATTTAATAATTTCGGCTTTATTGGTAATTAAGCCTTCCTTGGTAACACGAGCGACAAAAGTTAGCGTATCAACCGAATTTGGTGCAACCGTTATTGCCTTGCTTGTCAAAACAAAATCGTTCGACATCGTAAAATCTGCGGCAGGCGTTCCTGGACTACTTATAAACTCTAATCCAATCGGCAAAATGTCCCTTACAACCACGTTAGTAGCTGAATCTGGTCCCGCATTTTTTACTAATAAACTAAAAAGAATATTTGAACCAATGTTAGTTGAACGACGGTCAGCTAATTTCTGTAAACTCAAATTTGCGGTACGAGGTTTTACCGTTACATTATCCGTATCATCTTGCCCGTCTTTTGTTCCAGAATTGGGTTGAGAATCAGGGTCATATTGGTCAGATTTTGTAATCTCAGCGTAATTTGTGAACGCTGTTGCACTCATAACTTTTGCCGTATAAGTCAAAACAACGGTCGAATCTTTGCCAATTTTTGCAATATTCCCGTACAAAATACTGGTTAAATTATCAAAATCTTGACTCTGAATAAACTCAATTCCTTTCGGTAATTTATCCTTCACTTGTACGTTCGTAGCGACATCTGGACCAGCATTACGCACTGATATTGAGTACGTTATGGTATCTCCTACGTTCGGACGCTTGTCAGAAACCGTTTTCAATAAACTCAAATCCGCTTGCTCGCCGTTGATTAAAACTCCTGATTCATCGTCTTCACCCTTGCCCGTTCCGTTGCCATGTGGAGAGTCTGGATCGAACTGGTCAGCTTTTGAAATTTCAGCTTTGTTGGTCAATGCCCCAGGTGTCAAAACTTTAACTTTGAAAGTAACCGAACGACTCGTTCCCGCATTAATTAATGGAATCAAATTGCGTAAAGTATCACCCGTTTTTGTCCACCCTGAACCCGAAATATACTGCACGCCCAATGGCAAAATATCTTTGACTTCTACGTTCGTGGCATTGTTCACTCCGTCATTCGTAACGGTCAGCGTATATTCAATTTCTTCTCCAATTCTTGGCTTGCGATTCGATACCGTTTTCAACATACTCAAATCAGCATATTGGATTTTTATTTCTGCATCATCCGTATCATCCTGACCATCTCCATAACCCGTATTTGGCTGAGAATCAATATCATACTGATCAGATTTTGATATTTCTGCATAATTTTTAATGGCATATCCACGAGCCAAAGCTAAGGCAGTAACTCGAACTTTTAGCAAGAACGTAACCGTAGAATTTGGTAAAATTTCAGCAATATTTTTACTAATCATCGTACTATCATCCAACATTGTCCACTCAGAAGTGGTTACGGGGTCTAAAATAACTTGCAAACCTCTTGGTAAATAATCGTGAACTTGAACGTTAGTTGCCTTTGAAGGACCGCTATTTTTCACCTTGATTGAATAGGTTATGACATTACCCACATTTGGCGTGGCATTGTCCACATCTTTGGTTAAACTCAAATCTGCCACTTGTCCTCCAACTGTTACCGATGCCTCATCATCTTCCCCATTTTGCAAGCCGTTATTCACCTCAGAATCTGGATCTAATTGGTCAGATTTTGAAATTTCAGCACGGTTTGTAACTGGATTTGAGGTATTTACTTTTGCGGTAAACTTCAACGTATCAGCCTTTCCACTCTCAATTTTTACAATATTTTTACTTAATAGCACTCCATTATTATTGGCAAAATCATTGCTCGAAACAAATTCTAACCCCGTTGGAAGAATGTCTCTTACTTGAACATTGGTCGCAAAATCAGGACCACTATTCATCACAACTAACTTATATTCAAACACTTGCCCGATTTGTGGAGCTTGGTTTGAAACCAACTTCCGCAAACTTAAATCCGCAACTCGTACTCGTAATTGAGCATTATCCGTATCGTCTTCACCATTGTCCGTTCCGTTGTTTGGTTGCGAATCTGGGTCGGGCGTATCGGAATCCGTTATCTCGGCTTTGTTCAAAAAATATACTGGCAATAAATTATTCGCCGCCACATTATCCAACACCGTCTTTTTGATTTTTGCCATGAAAGTTAATTTCACTACTGAATCCTTTTTGACGTTGAAAATGGTTGCTGATAATGTCCCTGCCGAATTCGTGAAATACTTACTCGAAATAAATTCTATACCCGTTGGCATATAATCTTTTACGGTAAATTGTCCAACCGAATCAGGTCCTGCATTTCTTACTTCAATTGTGTAAGTAACTGTTTGTAAGGAAGTTACCACCGAATCAGAAACTGATTTTGTTAAACTCAAATCCGCTGAACGTCCAAATGTACTTACTTCCGAACGATCGTCTTCGGCATTATTTGTACCGTTGCCAACCTTAGAATCTGGGTCGAATTGGTCGGATTTAGTAATTTCAGCCGAATTTAAAACGTTGCCCGCTTGCGTGATTTTTGCCGTAAACGAAAGCGTGCGAGAAGTACCACCCAATAATGATGGAATTGAGGCGGTTAACGTACCATTATTATTTACAAAATCTGTGGCATTTACTAACTCCAAACCCAGCGGCAAAATATCTTTTACTTCCACATTTGTTGCCGTTGAAGGTCCCGCATTGCTTACCGTGAGATGATAAGTGATAATTGAACCAACTTTAATTGACGTTGGACCATCAAAGGTTTTCTTTAAACTCAAATCTGCCTGTTGAATGTTAATAACGGCATCATCCGTATCATCCTGACCGTCTTCCGTTCCACTATTTGGATTAGAATCTGGGTCGTATTGGTCCGATTTTGTTATTTGAGCTTTGTTAATAATCACTGTTGAACTGGTTGGAGCCAATACTTTTGCACTAAAAATTAAGGTTTGCGTTTCCTTAATTCCAATGCTTGCAAAAGCGGCACTCAACACATTTCCAGCTTTCGTAAAATCTCCTGCCGACACGATTTCTAAACCGTTTGGCAACACATCTTGCACCTCAACATTGGTCGCAATGTTTGGTCCTGCGTTGGAAACTTTGATGGTATAAGTTACCACATCGCCCACATTTGGATCGGTAGGCGTTCCTGTGGAATTATCAACGCTTTTCGTTAAACTCAAATCAGCTTCCTGACCGTTTAGCGTTACGCCTCCTGTATCATCCTGCCCGTCTGACGTACCCGTATTCGGTTGAGAATCAGGGTCGTAAGTATCAGATTTTGAGATTTCAGCTTTGTTTACTATTGACACAGGTTGGGAAACCTGTGCTACGAATGTTAACGCAACACTATCTCCATTAGCAATCGTTGGAATGTTTTTACTTAATAAATTTCCATCTCCTAAAAGTGTGAAATCAGTTGCGGCAGGCGTTCCTGAACTTACAAACGTTAAACCAGTCGGCATATAATCTTTTACCTGAACATTTTGAGCTGCAT
>JANPIG010000928.1:0-3956 GCA_031424875.1 Cytophagales bacterium | reverse complement strand
TCAAAACCAGAGACTTTGAAAGATTCTTTTGGTGGAACTCCCATGATAACCCGCCCCAATCTCGAATTGCGATCGGAAGAAGTCGATGAAATTTTGAGCAAACGTCCTGCGGGAATTATTCGTTATGGACTCACGATTTTGGCATTAGTGATGCTCTTGGCAGTATTTGCTTCTTGGTACATCAAATATCCCGAAATCGTGAAAAGTTCGGTCATGATTACTACTGAAATGCCACCATTAAAAGTCATTCCAAAAGCCTCTGGACGTTTGCAGAGACTCTTGGCAAAACCAAATCAAACCGTAAAGCAAGGAGATTTTTTGGCAGAAATTGAAAACACCACCCGTTTAGAGAATTTGCCCGTTTTGCAAACACTTTCACAACAATTAAAAAACTATTTAAAAAGCTCTTCTTCAAAAGTCAGTTTCCCTTCTAACACCTTGACATTCGGGGATTTACAAGCAGAATATAACAGCCTTGTCAAAAACTACGAAGAGTCAGAAAGGCTCATGGGCGATGCCATATATGTACAACGCAAGAAGATTTTGGAACAGCAAATTGCGGATTATAGAAAATTAGTAATAATCAATGAGCGGCAGGTTGAAATCAATGCTGAGGAGTTTAGAAATGTAGAAATTAAGTATAGTGCCGATAAAAAATTGTACCAAGATAAAGTCTATGGAAAATTGGAATTTCTGAATTTTGAAAATACTTTTTTACAAAAGAAAAAAGATAATGAAAATTATGGTAAAGTATTGGTAGAGAACAGTTTAACGCTTTCAGAAAAGCAAAAACAATTAGTAGAATTAGATTTTGAATATCTACAAAAAACCAGAACGTTTCGAGATAATATTCTACAATCGGTACAGAATATTGATAATCTTTTGGCAAATTGGCAACAGAATTATGTTATCACTTCGCCCTCTGACGGCACTTTGAGTTTCTTGAAAAATCTTACTGAAAATCAATCCGTTCGCATGGGCGATACACTTTTTGTCGTAATGCCTCAACATCAACCGATTGTAGCTTTGGCAACCGTCTCTGCTCAGAATTTTGGGAAGGTAAAGGTAGGGCAAAAAGTGATTATCAAATTAGTAAATTACCCTTTTGAAGAATACGGAAGCCTTTCAGGAAGCATCCAAGAGATTGAACCAACTTCATCGGGTGGACAATATCGAGTGAAAATGACTTTGATTAACGGTTTAAAGACCAATTACGATAAAACGCTGCCTTTCAAAAACGAAATGCAGGGTTCTTTGGAAATAATTACGGAAGATATGAGACTTTTGGAAAGAACATTTTATGGACTACGAAAAATGCTGAATCAGCGGTAGAATAACCCGTTAATGTCAAAATCAATACCTATCAATTATTCACTGAAAACTGACGTACCTCAATAGTTTCCAAATTAATTATCTTTGATTCTGAACCAATTTTTACCTTGAAACGGTCATATTGAAGTGGTTCGATGCTATCATAAATATCCGAAACGGGTGCTTCAGTTTTATCAAATAGATTATCAATCAGAGCGTATTTCCCATCTTTAAAACGTACCAAACTGATTCCTTTCGCCAAGGCAATAGCATCTATTACATGTTTGAGGACATTGGTTTCTTGTCCTTTTGCATCCACAAAATACCAATTGTTATCTTTCTTTACTAAAGCTCTTCCATCATTAAAATTTTCTGCTTGCGAATACTGACATTTTACAACCTCTTCTCCGCAAATATTCAAAAATCCGTAACCTGCTTTTCCTTGTTTTATACGTGCAAAACCTTGATTATACGTATCAACGGTTTCGTATTTTTCAACATTTTCCAAAGGCTGAGTCATAATATCAATTCCATCAGAATCTTTTACTCTAATAAAATGTCCTTCTTGCTTATTTACCAAACAAGTGGCGCTATTTACAAGCGAATAACGCCCACGGAGGTCAGTCAATTGTTCTGATTGAAATACATTTCTAATATCATCATATTCCAGGATGGTGATTTTTTTCTTCAATTGTGCCGACATTGCTTCCACATAATTTTGATAATTTGTGAGGTCAGAATTTACAAAAAATTGTTTAAAATGCTTTAAAAGAGAATCTCTATTATAAAATGGTGTTGGTTTTGCCAGAGTAGCCATCATAATTTTTTGCGTTTTTTCTACGTTGAAAAACTTACGGACATTACCTTTTGAGACACTGAGTGAGTCTGTATTAGCAGCAAAATCCTGGAAAGAAAAGACGGATAAATAAACTACCAAAATGGAGCGAAGATGATGTAATTTCATTGGAAAAGTAAGAGAATGGTTAGGATGCAATATTGGAATATTTATAAATAGCTTATTTCACTAAATGCTTCTGGGCAGGTCAAAAACTTAACATATAAGCATTTGCAGAGGATTTAATAATGCTAAACTACTAAGAGTCTTTGAAAAATCATATAGTCAGACTGGCTATTTATCTGAGCGAACGTATATAGGTGATTAATGGAGGATTAGAACCCCTATATTAAGTAATAGAAAATATCAAGCTTTATGATAGAAATTCCTTTTTTTAATTGATAAATGACCAAACTTAAAAATTCAAAGGGTCAAGATTTTTGAAATGACCGTTTAATTTTATGCGGTCTTTGGTTCGTTCTACTTCTTGTAAAATAGGGATAATTCTTTCTAAATGTTGAATTAAAAATCCTTGTCGTTCGGCTTCGGTAGGTATTTTGAGAAGGTTATATTCTTGTTCGAGAGAAAGCCCTATTTTATGTGCAATTTGGAAAGAATAAGGCTGAGGTTTATTGACATCAAAAGTATTGGTTTCGCCCAAGAGACCATACAAGGTTTTTACCCTTTCAATCAAACCAATCATCACCGAAGGGCTAATAGGAGGCTCTGGAAGCAATTCCACCATACCGCCAGCATATAATTTCATTTCAACGGGATTCTGAAAATCCAAAATTCTAAATGCTCTTATTCCTTGTGTATGTACGTCCATACGCCCATCTTCATAGCGTCTTGAGAGAGATAAAATCTTTACTTCCGTTCCAAAACCGGGGAGTCTGCCATCCAAAAAAGTAGGAATTCCGAAACTTGTCCCATTATCTAAACATTCATTGATAAGTTCTCGGTAGCGGGGTTCAAAGATGTGTAAATTGAGGTCTTCCATCGGGAAGACTATCAAGTTTAGAGGAAATAATGGAAGGAATTTTTGCATGGTTTGAGATTAATTTACAAGTAATATTACTTCCCAGATTTCTCTACAGAAAAACCCACACTCACCACATCCAACAGTGGATTCTGACGCATATATTGACTCACTTTAATTTTGTAAATTCCTTTCTTAGGAAAATGAAAGTCTTTAAAAGCCAGCACTTTATGATCATAAATATCGCCTAAGCCCTCGCCAGACGGTTTGCCGGTTGTAGGGTCAAAAAGAATAATTTCGTCTAAATGCTGATGGACAATTTTTCCCTCAGAATCAGTCAAATAATGCGTTAAATAGAGGTTATGATAGAGATAATTTCTATTATTTCTTACATTATAAAAAACATTATAAGTGGTACTAATATCCTTTACTTCAAACGTAAACGTTGGCGTATCTTTTATCAACCATTTTGCCTCTGGAATATCATAATTATCCTTCAATATCGTATGTTCATCACACGAAATCAGTAGAATTATTGAGAGAATGGCTATGGATATTCGAGTCATTTTTTTAGTGATAAGTGATAAGTGATAAGTGATAAGGTATGAACAGTATATTCACTCATAGCTTATCACTCATAATTCATCACTAATTATTCCGCCTTCGGAGGATTTGGGTTATTAGGTCTTGGCGGACGGTTGCGGTTTTTGTTATTCCTATTCCCGTTTCCTTGGGGACGTGGTTGCTGTGGCGTTTGCCCTTCTATATTTCCATTCCCCTGCGAACGTACTTGCTGATTTTGTCCTTCCACATTCCCATTCCCTTGCGGAC
>JANPIG010000927.1:0-1265 GCA_031424875.1 Cytophagales bacterium | reverse complement strand
TGTGCGGTTCGACGTTTCGATTGCGAAGCATCCTCCTCATCTGCGTGCCATCGAAACTACCGCCCGAATCTTCTCTACATCCGAATAAAATATCTCATATTCAGGGACTTCCGAAAGTCCACCCATCGCAATTCCTTCTTTTCGATAGACCATTTCAGAATCACGACTACTCTTGCCTGTAAGATGTAAGGCATTTACACCCGTATTAACAAGCGTGAGGGCATTATCTGCATTTACGCCACTTCCTGCCATGATTTCTATGCGTCCATTGGCTTGTTTTACTAAATTTTTTAGGGCTTCGATACCTTCCATTGCTGTATTTTTTTGTCCTGAAGTCAGGATTCTATTACAGCCCGTTTCGATGATATTTTCTAAGGCTTCCTCATAATCAGGAGTCATGTCAATGGCTCTGTGGAAGGTTGTTTGCATGGGTTTTGCCAACGCTACCATTGCCTTGGTTTGTACAATATTTACCTTGCCGTCTTTTTGTAAAATACCCAAAACCACGCCCTCGCAACCTAATGATTTTACCATACGGATATCTTCTTGCATGACCGATATTTCGTCTTCGGAATAACAAAAATCTCCTCCACGTGGACGAATCATGGCATGAATTTCGATAGAAGTTCTTTGTTTAGCGAGCTGTATCAAACCCGCCGAAGGAGTAGTCCCGCCTTCATAAAGTGAAGCACAAAGTTCAATTCGCTTTGCCCCGCCTAATTCGGCAGCAATACAAGATTCGAGCGAGAAGGCACAAACTTCAACGGCAGGAGATCTTATGATGTTTAAAATATACATTTTTGAAGTTAAAATAGTAACAAAATTTTATATAAATATCTGATTGTTAAATACTTAAAAAACCATAAGCTAACTTGTGAGAAATTTATTTTCAAAGATTAATAATTTTCTCAAATAAATTTAGTTTATTTATCACAAGAATTTTAATAGAAAAAAGTTTTTCCTTAATAAAAAAATTATACTTTTGCAGTCCCAATCAAAAAATGATTGAAAATGGGTTATTAAGAATCTTATTTTCAAGGGTTTAAATTAGCAATTAAACGTAACCAAATCCATATACTATGTACTGGACACTTGAACTGGCATCATATTTAGAAGATGCACCATGGCCCGCAACCAAAGACGAATTGATTGACTTCGCTATCCGTACAGGATCGCCTTTGGAAGTCGTAGAAAATTTACAAGAATTAGAAGATGATGGTCAGCCTTATGAGAGCATCGAAGAGATTTGGCCCGACTATCCGACC
>JANPIG010000926.1:0-4839 GCA_031424875.1 Cytophagales bacterium | reverse complement strand
AAAAACTTGCCAGGCTCAAACCATAATTGTAATTCACGACCATAATTTTGGCAAAATTCTAAGAAAGCATCAGTTAAGACTTTACCTACTTCTTTCATGTCCGTAACCGAATCTCCTTCTTGATAAGGAACTTTAAATCCTCCTCCTAAATCAATGATTTCTAAGTCTTTAAAGTTTTGGGCAATATCCAAAATAGCGGTTGCGGCTTTGGTAAAAGCGTCAGCATTTTTTACATCAGAACCCGTATGTTGATGCAAACCGATGATTTTCATGTTGTATTTTTCCACGATTGCCAAAATGTCATCTTTCTGGTGAATCGAGATGCCAAACTTAGATTCTGGATGAGCCGTCATGATTTTTTCGTTGCCTCCACCAAATACATGAGGTTTCAAACGAATCAATGCCCCTTTGGTATTGCCGTATTGTTTTCCGAATTTTTCTAAGACATCCAAATTATCCAAATTGATGCGAGTACCTAACTCTGCCGCCAATTCGATCTCATCAAACGAAACACCACTGGGTGTGAAAGTTATCTGTGAACCCTCATAACCCGCCATCATTGCCAAACGCAATTCTTCGGGCGAAACCACGTCAATCTCTACGCCGTGCTTCCGCATGAGTTTCAAAATAGATAAATTAGTGTTTGCTTTGCAAGCGTATTTTATCCTTAAATTAACATTCGAGAAAGAATCACGCAAAATGGCGATTTTTTCGATAATTTTGTCAGCATCATAGACGTACAAAGGTGTTCCGAATTGCTCGGCTAAATCAGTGAGTGGAATGTTTTGAATATTGTAATACATTTTTTGATGTTTGAGTAAATTGTACCACAGGCTTTAGCCTGTTAAAAAAGTACAGGCTAAAGCCTGTGGTACAGAAAATTACAGGCTGAAGCCTGTGGTACAGAAAAAGTACAGGCTAAAGCCTGTGGTACAGAAAAGTACAGGCTGAAGCCTGTGGTACAGAAAAGTACAGGCTGAAGCCTGTGGTACAATTATTTTCCACAAAGATACCCTCCAAAATTTATCAACTAAAATCAAAACCAATGAAAAAACTTATTTTATTATTCCTACTAATTCAAACGATTGGCGTAAATGCCCAAATCAAGAACGGTCCGATGGTTGGCTATTCCGACATGAAGGAGGTCATGCTATGGGTACAAACTGAAAAACCTGCCAAAGTAAAATTTGTCTATTGGGAACAAGATGCCCCTGCTAAAAAGATGACGACCGATGAAGTTTCAACCACGAAAATGGACGGATTTGTAGCAAAAATCGTTTGTGATGAGGTTATGATGGGCAAAAAGTATAATTACGAAGTAGTAGTAAATAACAAAAAAGTAACTCGTAATTATCCTTTGAGTTTTCAAACGCAAGAGCTATGGCAATATCGCAAAGACCCTGCACCGTTTAAATTTGCTTTTGGAACTTGTAATTATATCAATGAAGAATCTACCGACCGCCCTGGTCAAGGGTATGGTGGGCATAATGAAATTTTTAAAGCTATTTATGACAAAAAGCCCGATTTCATGCTTTGGGGCGGTGATAATCTCTATTACCGAGAAGCCGATTGGAACACACGCACGGGTATGATTCATCGCAACACACATTCACGGAATATTCCAGAAATACAACCTCTGTTAGGAAATACGCACCAATACGCCATTTGGGACGACCATGATTATGGCAATAATGACTCTGACCGTTCTTTCGCTGGTAAAAATATGGCGCTCGAAATGTTTAAATTGTTTTGGGCAAATCCCAATTATATCTTCAAAGACGAAGGCATCACAGGTACATTTCAATGGAATGATGTTCAGTTTTTCTTAATGGACAATCGTTGGTTTAGAGCTCCCAATGACGGACACGGCGACCGTGATTATTACGGTAAAAAACAATTAAATTGGCTAATTGATGCCATTTCAAGCAGTAATGCCACTTTCAAAATTATCGTAACGGGTGGGCAGATTGTGAATCCTATAAAAGTGTTTGAAAATATGTCTAATTATGATGCAGAAAGAGAAGAGCTTTTCAAACGGATTACGGACTCAAAAGCGAAAGGTGTTTTATTCCTAACGGGCGACCGCCATCATACGGTTTTGCAAAAACTGGAAAGGGCAGGAGCAAATTATCCACTCTATGATTTAACAGTTTCACCCTTAACTTCTGGTCCCGCCAAACCCGTGAAAGCAGAAGACAATCTGCAAATTGTGGAGGGAACAATTTTTACCGAACGCAACTTTTCCATCTGTGAAGTATCAGGACCATTGAAAGATAGAGTGCTTAAAATCAGCATCTTCGACTCGAAAGGAGAACAGAAATGGACTAAGGAAATTAAAGCGAGTGAACTGAAATAGAGGTTGTTGAGTTTTTAAGTTGATAAGTTGCTAAATTATTAGAAAAATGCAAGTAGAATTAATTAGAATAGACGATGCCTTTCATTTTGAGGCAAAAGGAATGGCGGGCGTACCTGTACATATAGATGCCGCTGAGAACATAGGAGGGCATAATGCAGGAGCAAGACCTATGGAATTATTATTAATGGGTTTGGGCGGATGCACAGCCATTGATGTACTCTTGATTATGAAGAAACAACGCCAGGTGGTGGAAGATTTAAAGATTTCTGTATCGGGCGAAAGAGAGAAAATTGAAGGTACAGAAATGACTCCTTTTCGTACAATTAATGTGCATTTTAAGTTTAAGGGAGCAACTATTTCAGAAGAGAAAGCCAAGAAAGCCATTGAAATGTCGATGGAGAAATATTGTTCAGCTACGGCACAATTGAGTGCATCGGCTGAAATTACGCATACTTTTGAGATTAGTTAACATAATTTTTGTTATCTTTAATCGTTAAAGAATCAACATTAGTTTAAAACAAAAAATATCATGAAAAAAGCAATTTTAGGATTATCTTTATTGGCTTTTGTAGCCTCAACTTCTTTTGCTGGAGATAAAGACAAAGGGAAATGTAGCACCGATAAAGAAAAAGCGGCTATGAAATGCGACAAGAGCAAAGAGAAATGTTGTGCTGATATGATAAAAGAAGCCAAAGCTGAAGCTAAAGCTGCTAAGAAGGTAGCTAAGAAAGCGGCGTAATTTTTGAGTAAAATAATAATAATCCTGCAAGACCAAATGGTATCTTGCAGGATTATTTTTTTGTGGGTAAATTTGAACATTGAAATTTTAAAATAAATAATGCAACAATACCATACTCTCCTAAAACATATTCTCGACACAGGCACGGAGAAAACCGACCGAACGGGTACAGGAACCACAAGCGTTTTTGGCTATCAAATGCGATTCAATCTTAATGATGGTTTTCCGTTGGTAACTACCAAAAAAGTACACCTAAAATCTATCATTCATGAATTATTGTGGTTTATTAATGGCGATACCAATACCAAATATTTGAAAGATAATGGCGTAGGGATTTGGGACGAATGGGCAGATGAAAATGGCGATTTAGGCCCTGTATATGGCAAACAATGGAGAAGTTGGACAACGCCCGATGGAAAGGTGATAGACCAATTGAAAGAAGTGATTGAAACCCTAAAAAAAAGCCCTGATTCACGCCGTATCATCGTAAGTGCATGGAATGTAGGGGAACTTTCACAAATGGCTCTGATGCCTTGCCATGCCCTTTTTCAGTTTTATGTGGCAGATAATAAGTTGTCTTGTCAATTGTATCAGCGTTCAGCGGATGTATTTTTGGGGGTGCCTTTCAATATCGCATCTTACGCTCTTTTAACCATGATGATTGCCCAAGTTTGCGAGTTAGGTTTAGGAGATTTCATCTGGACAGGGGGCGATACTCACATTTATTCCAATCATTACGAGCAAGTAGCCACACAATTAGCCCGTGAGCCAAGAGCCTTACCCACCATGAAAATCAATCCCGAAGTAAAAGATATTTTTAGTTTCAAATATGAAGATTTCAAATTAGAGAATTATGAACCATATCCAGGGATAAAAGCGCCTGTGGCGGTGTAGTTTTTCAGTTATCAGTAAATAGTCGGGCGGCAGACCGCTATCAGTCGTGCGTACAGCTAATATCATCAAAAAAGCCTCCCAGACAATTCTGAGAGGCTTTTTCGATGATATTTCATCGTAAAATCGTTTGCCATTTACCGTTTCCTGTGAACCGATATATCACATCTCCAAATACTTCATCAGCATCTCATAACGTTCACGGTCTGGAGCTTCGAGGTTCTCAGTATTATAGGCGCCTACAATATCGTATTCATACCTTTGGAGGGTTGCCACTACAGGCGTAATGTCTTGACGGTTCAATTTCAAGGTCAAAATATCTCTTGAATCATCTGATATTGAACCACTCGTATAATAAGAACTGATGATTTTTGTATCATTAGATTCTATCAGACGGCTGATTTCTGAAAGTGAATAACTTCTATTTTCAACCGCAATTTCTAAAACCGCTCCTAATTCTTGCGTACCTAGATTCTTAGAAAACTGATTTAATAATTCATGAGTTCCAATGGTACCTGCAAATTTATGATTACTGTCCAGCACTGCAATTGCTTGTAAATCATTTCTTTGTGTAATCCCCAAGACTTCAAAAAGGTGCTGGTTTTCAGAAACAAATACTTCTCCAAACTCAGGTTGAAGTGCTAACATTGGGAGAAATTCATCGGCATCCATTAGAATATCCTGACTTATCAATCCTCGGTATTCATCATCATTGACAATCGGCAACTGACCGATTTGATATTCTTCCATCCATTCCAGCACCTCCCCAACGGTATCAGTAGGCTTAAGAATAGGCAACATCGGATTAACAAAGTCTTTTGCGAGCATAAATTTCTTTAATGGATAGTTGATA
>JANPIG010000925.1:0-2739 GCA_031424875.1 Cytophagales bacterium | reverse complement strand
CTAAAATCACGCATTTTTGGCTTTCGGCTGTCAGCAATCGGCTTTCGGCAATTGAAGACAGTTTTCATTTAAAATTTAGTAGTTTAAATTGAGCATTCAGATGGTTACGTTCCGAGCAATTAGCTGATAGCCGAATGCCGATAGCAGACGGCTAATAGAGACTTTTCTCTGCAAATGCTGCAATTTCACCTTTCATGCTTTGAAGATAATCAATATCATCGTAGCCATTAATCATGTTATTTTTCTTATAACCGTTAATTGGGAAAGATTCTTTTTCGCCCGTTGCCACAATCGTAACCGTTTGTTCTGGAAGATTTACTTCGATAATTGTCTTTGGGTCTGCTTCGATTGCTAAGAAGATTTTATCTAAGAATTCTGGCGAAACTGTTACAGGTAAAACTCCGATATTCAGCGAGTTACCTTTGAAAATATCCGCAAAGAAACTTGAAATTACACAACGGAAACCGTAGTCATAAATCGCCCAAGCGGCGTGTTCACGACTTGAACCCGAACCGAAGTTACGACCACCCACAAGAATTTTTCCTGAATAAGTTGGGTTGTTCAGAACGAAGTCTTGTTTAGGAGAATTGTCGTTATTATAACGCCAATCTCTAAATAAATTATCGCCAAAACCCTCACGTGTTGTTGCTTTCAAGAAGCGTGCAGGGATAATTTGGTCGGTGTCCACGTTCTCGATAGGCATCGGAACAGCAGTGGACGAAAGTATGGTGAATTTATCGTATGCCATTGTCTATGGCTGTCAGCTGTCGGCTATCGGCTATCGGCTTTAAAAAAGTTCGATAACTAATGGCTTTAATAGCTTAAACAGTATTTATTTTGTTAATCAAATGATATTATTCCGTCTTATTATAATGGATAGTAACCTGTTGTATAGTTTTTAAAAAGTCAAAGGTCGAAAGCTAACTGCCGATAGCTGAAAGCCGACTGCCGATAGCTACAAAAACTCCCGTGGATCTGTCACAACCCCCGTTACCGCCGCAGCCGCTGCAACCAATGGAGAAGCTAAAAGCGTTCTTGCTCCTGGACCTTGACGACCTTCAAAGTTTCTGTTTGAGGTTGAAACGGCATATTTTCCCGCAGGAACTTTATCGTCATTCATTGCCAAACAAGCCGAACAACCTGGCTGACGAAGTTCAAAACCAGATTCTATCAAAATATCCAGAATACCTTCCTCTTTAATTTGAGATTCTACGATGTGCGAACCTGGTACTAACCAAGCCGTTACGTTATCGGCTTTTTTACGCCCCTTCACAATAGAAGCAAAAGCACGGAAATCTTCGATGCGACCGTTGGTGCAACTTCCCAAGAAAACATAATCAATTTTCTTTCCGATGATTTGCTCGTTTTCAGCAAAACCCATGTAGCCCAATGATTTTTTGTAACTCGCCTCTCCATCAATTACATCACCCGACATAGGAATATTTTGAGAAATTCCCGTACCTAAACCTGGGTTTGTTCCATAAGTAATTTGTGGTTCAATATCGGCTGCATTGAAAGTATATTCTTTGTCAAATGTAGCGTCATCGTCCGTTTTGAGGGTTTTCCAGTAAGCCAATGCTCTGTCCCAAGCCTCTCCTTTTGGTGCTTGTTCACGTCCGTTCAAGTAATTGAAAGTGGTTTCATCAGGGGCAATCATTCCGCCTCTTGCACCCATTTCGATTGACATATTACAAACCGTCATACGTCCTTCCATCGACATATTCTCGAACACGTCACCCGCATATTCCACAAAATAACCCGTTGCACCTGCGGCAGAAAGTTGAGCGATAATGTATAAAGTAACATCTTTTGGTAATACGCCTTTACCCAATTGTCCATTCACATTTACCCGCATCTTCATGGGTTTTGGTTGCATAATGCACTGCGAAGAAAGCACCATTTCAACCTCAGAAGTACCAATTCCGAAAGCAATTGCCCCGAATGCTCCGTGCGTAGATGTGTGCGAATCACCGCATACAATCGTCATGCCTGGAAGCGTAATACCATTTTCTGGACCTACTACGTGAACAATACCGTTTTTGGCGTGTCCCAATCCCCAGTGCGAAATACCATGTTTTGTGGTATTGGTTTCCAATTGTTGCAATTGATTGGCAGAAAGTGGGTCTTGTACTGGTAAATGCTGATTAATAGTTGGCGTGTTGTGGTCGGCAGTAGCGAAAGTACGCTTGGCATACATCACATCAATGCCACGACTTTCGAGACCCAAGAAAGCAACAGGACTTGTTACTTCGTGGATAAAGTGGCGGTCAATCAGAAATACATCCGGACCATCTTCGATTTTACGAACAACGTGTGCATCCCACACTTTGTCGAATAAGGTTTGTTTACTCATAATTTTATTTTTTTATGATACAAAGTTCCAAATAAATCCCTACATCTACATACCGCCAAACGCCCAAACAATAGCGTTTTTAGTTCATAATGAAAAATAATCGTAAAACTGCATGGGTTAATTACAAAAAAAGCCCTTTCAAAATTAATTGAAAGAGCCTATTTTATGTAATTGATCAAATTTATAAACTTGTAATTAACGAATCAAAATCTTCTTCTTTGTTAAATACGCTTCGTCTTTTATTGTGATTCATTTGTAAAATTTTGATAAAATACTCAGGTGGATAAAACCCTTTTAATCGTCCTAAAACTTTTCCGTTATAATCCAAAAACATAGTGGTTGGATATTGAAATGCCCCATATTTATCGGCTAATTCTAATCCTTCT
>JANPIG010000924.1:0-3785 GCA_031424875.1 Cytophagales bacterium | reverse complement strand
CTTTTTTATGAAGGTCTGAAAGGTCTAAAGTTTCCTTTTTTTGTGAAAAAGTGAGATTTGAAATGATGAGTAAGAGGATTAATTTGTACATAGTTTTTTTGTAAGTAGTTATTTTTTGCTTAATACCAAAGCAGCAATTTCTCGGGTTAATTGTGTGGGCGAGTTACAATCACAATTACTTAATCCTAAAATGTAGATGTCTTCGCTCGGAATATAAACGCCCATTGATTTAAACCCAAAAATACTTCCACCGTGTTCTCGGGTGGATGTGCCATTCAATTCTTTAATGTGCCATCCATAACCATAAGTGAAATATTCGCCACTATTTAATTTATACTTGCTGAATGCCTTTTGCATATTTTCGGCTTTGAGTAATAAATTTTGGTTCAAAGCATTTTGCCATTTCAACATGTCATTTACGGACGACATCAATGATCCAGAAGAAAAAGGAACACTTAAATTAATGACCGTTTTGTTCACATATCCAGATTCTTTTTTATGATAGCCATATGCTCTTTTATTGATTATTAGCCTGTCAGTTGCGTAATTAGACTGATGCATCCCAACTTTATTGAAGATATTATCTTTAATAAAATCCCCATAAGTTTTGCCAGAAACTAATTCGATCAAGTATCCCAAAACCACATAACCAGAATTATTATAGTCAAATTTTTCACCTGAGGCAAAGTCAACGGGTTCATTTTTGAAGAAATCTACCAACATCTTAGGACTCATTTCCTTATTTGAAATATCTCTAAGCGATTTCATTTTAGTAAAATCTTTAATACCTGAAGTGTGGGTAAGCAGATGATGAATCGTTATTTTTTCTCCCAATGGATAATCTGGTATAAATTTAGAAATGGTATTATGCACATTCAATTTACCTTGCTCCTCCAACATCAGAATAGCAATTGCTGTGAATTGCTTGGTCATCGAACCAATTTGGAACACACTCTCAGGCGTTAAATTAACGTCCAATTCTAAATTGGCTTTACCGAAAGCCTTTTGATATATTGCCTTCCCATTTTTTGCAACCATAAATACTCCACCTGGACCATTTATATCTTTAAATTCGGTTTGAATTAAACTATCAATTTTTGATTCTAAGGATTGTGCAAAAGCAAAGTTTGATTGGTAAAGTATTATCAGATATAGGAACAGGATGGGTTTACTTTGATTTACTTTCTTCATTGTAATTACATTTACGGGGTTTCATTTATCCATTTTAGATGCAAATACCCGTAAATACGTTACATAAGAAGTCATTAAATTACTAACAATCAAACTGTCTAAGATGATGGTCAATATGTTTATAAACAGAAATACCTACTTGTTCTTTCGTCATTTTTCCATAAAACCAATGAACGAAATCCTGTTTAGTATAATTTTCATATTGTTCAATCAAAGAAATCCAGTTCAACTTATCCTCCAATAAATTGCCAAAACTCTCTGTGATTTTTAGTTCGTGTTTGGTTGGAGAATTGCGTTTTTTGGGTTTATCGTCCTTCATCAACTGATTTAATAATACTTTTCCTAAAAATAAACCAAGCAAAGAACGTTTGTAGGGCGTTTTTCCGAGATACATTTCTTCGCACAAAATACAATGCTTAACCATTTGGTAAACATTCATTTTACCCCATGTAGCCTTGCTATTTTCGTTGAGGGAATTGACTCTAAGTATTAAATTATCTCTTGTTTGTTTGTCGAAAATTGTTTTCATATTTCTGAGATTCTTGAAAGTTCAATGACATAATTGATAAAAGAATTTGCACTAATCTCCTTCATATTGGCATATATTTTTCTATCCTGGTTAGCTTCTTCGGCAATTTGGTATTTCAATTTTTGGTAAAAACTCCTTGCCATTTCGTTTTTTCTCAAATAATCTCTAAACAAAATATGCCTTTGCAACTCCCAACAATCATGCTTGCAAACATACAAATGATGCTTAATTTCATCTAATATTTCATCGTTTCCATATCCATTTCTTTTAAAAACTTCTCTACCTTCTACCCCTTGATCGCCATTGTGAGAATATCCAATAGAGTCAAGATTATTTTTAATACCCTGAAAATCAGAGCCTTGATAGTGAATTATATCAATATCAATAATGGGTTTAGCATCAAGTTTGGGTATTGAAGTGCTGCCGACATGTTGAATATCGACATTTTTATTGTCTAAAGCATCTGATAGTTTCTCTTTTATTTTTTCAAAATGTGTTATCCACTCAGGATTGTATTTTATAATCAACATATATTTCAATTTATTAAATTTTCATTCCTACTCCGAAACCACCATCCTTAACTTTATTCGATAATACTCCCCAATTTTATCTGCTTATTTAGTAAACTCTTTGGTCTTTTTCTCTATCCAAAACTTTTGATAACCTATCATCTCTTTGGGAAGAGAAAATTCCAAAACCCAGCACTCTATCCCTTCGACAGCTAAACTTTTGAGTGTTTCGGTACCAATAACTCTATAAATTTCAGTAGAAGGAAGGCTAAAACATGGGTCATGAAATTTAATTTTGAAAACGGCATTTTCTTTGAAAGGTAAAAGTGGAAACATGATTAAATCTGAATACCAATTCAAGAAATAGCCGCTCTCCGCTGCTTGATTAAAACTTTTTAGAAATTTTTCTTTTTGAACTTCCGTTATTTTTCCGGTAACATTACCTATTTTCTTTTCAGAATCCAAGCTTACATTTTGACCATTCCTTCTCCATCAATAATTATGTTGAATTGTACTTAAATCAATGGCTTTCAACATAGTGAAGGTGAAATCAGTAAGAATAAAAAGAAGTATATTAATGGTGTTTTCATGATAAATGATTTTAATAAAAATGAAAAAAGAAGCTATTTTGAGCAATTACATGACACTAAAATAGCTTCATTAAATCAAATTTAACATATTAAAAATATCCAGAAATAGACAATTGTCCGATTTTGATGGGCGGTAATATTGGCATTTGAACAGAATAGTTTCTATAACAAAACACCATTAATTTTTCTTAGTCGTAACAGTTCCTTTCGGATCAACAATTTTATCCTCAACTTTTGATGCATTCGAAATCAAAACATTAATGGAAGGCGTGTAAGCATTTCCTAACAATTTTTTCAAATCAATTTCTATGGTATGCTTCATAATTGCCAAACATTGCAACTGTGAAATTGGCTCATGTGAGATTATCAAATTTGTTGACCCCAAGACCATGTTGGGATTTGCAGGTTCGGTAAAATTAATAACTTCATCCCAAATTACTTTGTAGGCCTGTGTATCACAACCACCTTCTACAATGATTTTGAGGATGTTATCAGTCCTCTTGATTTCTAAAATATCAAAAGGATAGCCTTTAAAATTGGCTCTTGCGCTCATCAATTTTGAATATTCCGAAGCATTTTTTTCTGACTTCACATTGCTTGCAGGAGGTTCTACAAAAACTTGTTCGGACTTTTGGCAACTCATTAAATTAAGACCTAAGAAAAGCATAGATGCTAATAATTGAATTCTATTTTTTGACGTTTTCATAATTGTTTTGTTTAATTTTTGATTTAATTATTACATTCTCCACTATAAAGTACCCTTATTCCCGCAGCAGCGGCCATACACGCATTTCCATAAGTTTTACCATTGCAACCACAAACGGGGTCATATTGTGCAGTACAAACGACATCTTTATTGATTTTCTCTACACAATCGGGACTTATTTCATCCTCTCCTAACTTTTTCTCACATCCCATGATTGCTCCAACGATTAAGATTAACATGATTTTTTTCATTTCATTCAT
>JANPIG010000923.1:0-1408 GCA_031424875.1 Cytophagales bacterium | reverse complement strand
GTTGGGTTTTAAAGCGTTGCAAATCACTGATTTCTGAAAGTTTCAAAACTGAATCTGCAAAATATATCATCGGTTCTTGGTCAGTGCTGTCGGCTTGTGCGTGCGTATATAGGTGAACGATTTGGTACTTGGGGGCATTGTCAAAAAAGGCTTTTTTGGTGGCTTCTTTTTTGTAAAAAGTCTTTCCAAAATAAAAATTATCGCATACATTTTTCAAGGAAATATCTGAGCCAGAAAGAGAAGTTTGATTCAAATTTTTACTAAAATCAACGGGTGACATTCCCATAAATTTAGCGCCTACCGAAAAAGATTTTCTGCCTAAATTTTTCAGTAAAAATTGAACTGAATACGTATAACTAATGGCATAATCTTGTAATAAATAATCAGATTTTTCTGCTGATTTTGACAGTGCTTCAAAGGGTAAAAAATAACCATCTTGAGCAATAATTAATCTTCCTGAGGGGGGAGTGAGATTCTTGAAAAGTTGCTCGTATAGTTGATTACTAACGTGTAAAAAATCTTTGTAATATTTGTTAATCAATTGATTATTAGCACAATATTTTAATAATAGTTTGGCATTTATATCGTAATTTTTAGAAGAAATTTTTAAAAAATCTGTTTTTGTAGGCGTTATCTTTAAAGCATAAATGGCGGCATCCCCCACGAAATATTCTACTAATGTACTACTACTCGTTGCATTTTTTTTAGCCTTATCCAAGTACTTCCTTACATCACTCAAATTATACAGAGTTGTATCATATTTATACCTAAAATATACAGGATTTTTAGTTTCTAATCCTTTTACAAATTGCTCTTGTTGAGTCATAATATCAGCTAATTGATTTTGTAAATTTATGTAGATGAGAGAGGATTCTTTTTCGAGTGATACCTTTTTATTAAGTTCTGATACTTTCTGTTGAAACTCTTTTTCTACTTCCAAATCTGAAACAGAAAGCTGTTGATTGGCACTTAATTCATTCAGTTTATCGTTGAGTAAAATAGCTTTACTTTTCTCAAAAAAATAGAAGGCTTTTTCATAATCTTTTAGCAAATAGCAAGTCTCAATCGCTTTTTCGTATAAATTATGCGTTTGGTTTCGCCAATATAATTTTGAGCTAACCCCTGTTTGTTCAAACCGCATAATATCTACTAATTTATCAGCGGTTAAATACGTATTGAGAGCTATTTTTAGATGTTCGGTTTTTTGAGTTTCTTTATAATAATCAAACCAAGTATCGCCTTTGTCTTGGAGTGTCATTAGATAAAATTGCTTTAAATCAGCAGTTTTCAACGATTTTTCGGATGGATTATCAAATAATGATTCACTTTTAAATCCAATAGGAGCAACAGAAAGGGCTTGTTGAAAATTGATAAATGCTTTTGGAAATTCTTTTTTTTGCCAATATGC
>JANPIG010000922.1:0-2021 GCA_031424875.1 Cytophagales bacterium | reverse complement strand
CCCAGGACCCATACATTAAAAGTGTATTGCTCTACCAACTGAGCTACGGAATCATCAAACCGAAGTTTGTATATATAAATTGTGCACGCTGGCACGAAGGGAAAGTTATCAATGATAACCCTCGTGATCCCGCTGGGATTCGAACCCAGGACCCATACATTAAAAGTGTATTGCTCTACCAACTGAGCTACGGAATCATTGCTTTTTTTAGAAAAACGATATAATCTTCTTTTGTTTTTATCAAAATGTTTTCCCTAATTGCGGTGCAAAACTACGATTTTATAAAACACCATGCAAGCATACTATCTAAAAAAAATCATATTTTTTTTATTTTTAAACCTTAACTTTCTGCAACTCGCTAAGAGTCAGACGGATGTAGGGTTGTTGAAAAAAGCGGATTCACTGTATAAAACTGAAAATTTTAGTGCTTCTGAACTGATATACGAACAAAGTTTATTAAAAATTAAGAATCCATCTAAATCACTATTTTTGAAATTAGCATATATCAAAGAAAAAAAGGGGGACTACTTAAAAACACTTTATTTTTTGAACAAAGCTTATGAATTAGATCCTAATGAAAAAATCTTGGCTAAGCTCAATGAAATTGCCATACTTCATGAATTAAAAGGCTATGAATTAAGTGATTTTAATTTCTTAATTCTTTTTTATAAACAATATTCGGGCTTTTTAGTGGCCATTTTACTTATCTTAGGTATGTATATTTTTGTGATACTTTTCATTAAAAAATACAAAAACGTCTATGTCCCAACTAACCAAAAAGCGTTTTTGATAGTTTACTTGGTGGGTGTATCTTTGCTGATGAATTTGCCTGATAAATATCACCAAGGAATAATTAATCATGATGGTGTTTTACTACGGACTGAACCTTCTTCTGCTGCCCAAATTGCAGGCGAAATCAACAAAGGAAACCGTTTGAATGTGATTGGTGGAAATGATATTTGGCGAAGAGTGCTATGGAACGACCACTTGGTTTATTTGAAAGAAAGTGATCTTTGGCTGGTTGAGTAATATAGCACTGAAATTCGTCCCGTAAAGCAAAGTCCAATCTGTTTGTAGGCTTCATGAGACGGATTTTGACTCTTCGAACCGCCGAATACATAAAAAAAATAAAATATGCTACTAAAACCTATCATAAATCTTGTTGATATTTTAGCTCGAAAAGGGGTGAAAAACGCTCTTATTTCTCCTGGATCAAGAAATGCTCCTTTAACAATCGCCTTGGTCAGACATCCCAGTATTATTACAAAATCAATTTCTGATGAGCGTTCTGCGGCTTTTATTGCCTTGGGAATGGCTCAAAATCTTCATCAAGCTGTGGCACTTTGTTGTACATCAGGCTCAGCGGCTTATAATTATGCGCCTGCCATTGCGGAAGCTTTTTTTCAAGAAATTCCCCTCATTATTCTCACCGCAGACCGCCCCAAAGAATGGATTCATCAGCATGATGGGCAAACCATTTATCAAACCGATATTTTTGGAAAACACGTTAAGCAAAGTTTTGAAATTGGGGCAGATTATACTAATCCAGATGCTGTTTGGCATATTGAACGAACAATTAACCATGCTGTAAATTTGGCAAATACTGAACCTCGTGGACCCGTACATATAAACATTCCTCTGCGAGAACCTTTCTATCCTTCTGATAATGAGGATATTATATTTGATGGTGGTTTTAGGACTATTGAATTATTGGAGCATGAGAAAAGTTTAGGTAAAGAAATTTGGGCAGATTTAATCAACAAATTTCAAGAGTTTGATAGAGTGTTAATTGCGGGGGGACAGCAAGAGTTGAATCCAGAATTATCCCAAATATTGAATAATTTACAAGAAGAATTTCAGGTGGTATGTTTGGGAGATTCTATTTCAAATTTGAGCTTTGAATCTATTTCAAAACATGATATTTTTCTGAAGCTTGAACATGAAAATTTAGGTCCAGAATTGTTGATTTCTTTCGGTAAGTCTTTCATTTCCAAAGGATTAAAAACTTTTTTACGAAAAAA
>JANPIG010000921.1:0-2358 GCA_031424875.1 Cytophagales bacterium | reverse complement strand
ACTGGTAGCACAAATGCAACAGGTAACCATGCTCATGAAATAGTTTTATCGTTAAGTAATGGTTCGGCTGCAACAAATATTGGTGGTTTGGGAGGTTTTTATCCTTCTGGAAACACGAGTAGAAATACTTCTACTCCAATGATTGCTGCAAGTGACAGAGCAGAAGGTTCTCCACATCCTTTTGATATAGGTAGTAACGGAAATCACCAACATACCTTGGCTGGGAATACCGACAATAATAACGGCTATTCAGGTACAGAAACTCGCCCCAAAAACTTAAATCTTTGGACATACATCCGTATCAACTAATAATACCTTAACAATTTTGTATTAGTCAAATTTAAAAGACAACACAATGAAACCATTTTTAATTAAATGGATTGTAGGGATATTATTAATGTTTTTGAGTTTGCTCAATCTGCAAGCCCAAACTGATACCCTTTGTAATCCAAACGAAAATACAAAAATATTTGGTGAGCTATATTTCAATTATGGTTCAGCTACCAACGTTTATTCTCAATTCAATCGTTCTACATTTGTTGTAGGGCAACCTTTAGTATCACCTCAGAATATGCTTTCACAAGCATACCAAGGTGGGTTTGGGGTGTACAGTGCGTTTTATTTGCCACCACAACCCCCCATTTTGATGGCAACACAAGGTGATTTTAAAGACCGTATTAGAATCTCATGGAATGTCAATCCACTTTCACCCACTGCCACAGGTTTTGTCATCTATCGTGATGGTTCTTTCTTGGCTGATTTGGGGGCAGACGTTCGTCAATTCCTTGATTTTAATACCCAAGCGGGCGAATATTACGAGTATAGCATTGAAGCCAAAAACGTATTTGGAACGGGTAGTAAGAGCAAATCCGTTGGTTTTGTTAATCCTAATGGTGTAGTATCTGGTAAAATTTCCACTAATTCTGGCAATCCAGTTCCGGGGGTTGAAGTGCGTCTTACGCCACTCACGGGGTCATCAATGGCATTTGATGGAGTTGATGATCAATTATGCGTCAGCTATAACGATAAATTCCCAACGGATAAATTTACCGTTTCGGCTTACGTAAAATTTAACACCGCAAACAATGAAATGGGTATTATCGACTGGGGAAGTACGCTCAATAAAAATTGGTGGATAACGACTACCAAAAGTAGCGAAGCTCGAGGATATATATTTCACGTTGGAAATGGTGTAGGCAGTGATACTTTGAAATACTATTTACCTAATCCAATCACTAATCCAGGAAACATTGATAGCTGGCATCAAATAACCTTGGTTTATAATGGTGCTGCTTTATCCGTAATGGTCGATGGAGAATTTGTGGGTACAAAACCTGCTACTATTTCTCGTACTAAAAACTACCTCAATATTGGTAGTAAAATTGGTAGTGGCGGTTTTTTCAAAGGAAATATTGATGATATACGTATCTATAATCGTCCATTAACCCAAACGGAGGTACAATTAACAAAAAACCGTGCTGTTTCTAAAACCGAAAACGGCTTAGTAGCCTATTGGAAAATGGACGAAGGTGTTGGGCTAAAAGTGTTTGATAGTGCTACTATTCCGACCAATGCTAATATTTATGGTGTAGATGCAAAGTTTTCGAGCGATATTCCAGAGGTGTATAATGCGGGGGTTTCGGATGTTACGGGTTATTATGCCATTGACGGTATTAATTACAGCACAACCGAAAGTTTCAGAGCAACACCGATGAAAAATTTTGAGTTTAATTCGGCAATCGAATTTAATGCGGCGGATAAATCTTACGGCAATCTTACTGATTTTGATATGCCCGACACGGCTACGGTGGAAGTTTTATTTCATCCATTCGACTTGAAATCCCGTCAAACCGTGCTTTCAAAAGGCAGTTTGTGCGAACTCTACGTTGACAATAGCAAATTATACTTGAATCTGAACGGAAACGTGAGTGACTTGGGATTAATCAAAGCCAAATATTATCACGTAGCCGTAGCGTTAGACAATACCCACGGAACGGCAAAAGTATATTTGGAAGGTGAATTAATAACCACTGTGTCTTTTACAGGTACATCTAATTGGGCAACGGGCAATCCGTGGTTATTAGCCACCAATTCTACCAATGCCACCACAGGTAAGTTTTACACGGGTTTGATTGATGAGTTTGCTATTTACAAAACAGCACTTCCCCAATATCAAATTCAGCAACACTTTATAACTGGTATTCCGCAAGATTCAACGACGAAGAGTTTATTTACTTATTTCGATCTAAACGAAGGTTCTGATATTAAAGTTTATGATTATGCTAACATTAACTTTGGAGCTATTATTCCGAGAGAAGGTATTTTGACCAAAGCAAATTGGAGCAATAACGCCAGAAG
>JANPIG010000920.1:0-3529 GCA_031424875.1 Cytophagales bacterium | reverse complement strand
ATCAGATAAAAAATTCTTTTATAATCTGCGCTGCGAAACATCTGCGGTATCTGCGTGCCATTTGATTTCTACAAACAAAAAAGCGTTAGCCGAATCATCGACTAACGCTTTTTCAAAAGGATTAGGTTAAAGGAACGTAGGGATTAGTATGCTACACTATTATCCTCAATCAAAAACCATTTAACCTAAAACCTAATATTATACAGGTTTTGCAATCTCAACGTTCACACGTTTTCCTTTGATGGCAGCACCTTCCATTCTATTCAAAACTGTCGAAGCATATTCTTTTGGAACATCTACGAAAGTATATTTATCAAAAATATTGATTTGTCCTAACGTATTTCCTGGAATACCTGTCTCACCCGCAAATGCACCTACGATGTTGGCAGGAGAGATTTTTTCGTCAAAACCAATATTTACAAACATTCTCACCATGTTTTCATCCTGACGGTAAGGCTTTCCAGCTTTGTCAGAACGAGGGCCACGGTCTTCAAATGAACGAGGACGGTCAGATGATGAAGTTGTACGAGGGCGAGCATCACGAGAATCACGGTTGAAACGATCTCCACCGCTTGGGCGAGAATCTCCACCACGAGAATCACGATTGAAACGGTCGCCACCTCTTGAATCTCCTCCACGATGGTCTCCACCACGTGAATCATTACGGTCAAAACGTCCACCACGAGAATCACGAGAATCTCCACGTCCAAAACGGTCGCCACTTGGACGAGACTCGAAACGGTCATTTCTGCCACGGTTACGGTCGTTTTCTCCGTCTAAGTTTTCGTCAGTAAATTCGCTTTTCACAACGCCCATATTCATCTTGACCAAACCAGCAATAATTTGCTCAGTAGTCAAACCTGCGTGTTGCAAATTGGCATAAACATCATTGAAAAGCTCCAAACCACCATCTTCAACGGTTGCTTTCACTCGGTCAATAAACATTCCTTTTTTCACGCCAACTACATCAGAGAACGTTGGAATTACACCTTTGTCAATTTTAACTTTGGTATAATTCATGATTTCTCTCAAACGATTACGCTCCGCACCCACTACCAAAGTAAAGGCTTTACCCAACTTCCCAGCACGACCTGTACGACCAATACGGTGTACATAATACTCTTCGTCCAACGGAATATCGTAGTTAAATACCGCCTCAATATCGTTTACGTCGATACCACGAGCCGCAACGTCAGTTGCAACCAACACCGATACCAAACCCGAACGGAATTTTGACATTACATTATTACGTTGAGCCTGACGCAAATCTCCGTGAAGACCTTCGGCAGTATAACCACGCAACAATAATTCTTCTACTACTTCATCCACTTTTTTCTTCTGATTACAGAAAACCAAAGCCAGTTTAATACCGTGTAAATCCATCAAACGAGTCATTACTTCCATCTTGGCTTTGCCTTTCACATCGAAATACAATTGCTCAATATTAACGTTAGTAATTTCGTTTTTCACTACTTTCACCAACACTGGATTATTCTGATAGCGAGTAGTCAATGCCATGATTGGCTTAGACATCGTTGCCGAGAAAAATACCGTCTGACGGTCAGTGTTAGTTTCTTGCAAAATGCTTTCGATGTCATCACGGAAGCCCATATCGAGCATTTCGTCAGCTTCGTCAAGCACTGCCATTTTCACGTTTTCTAATTTCAAAGCACGTCTTTCAATCAAGTCAATCACACGTCCAGGCGTACCTACCACGATGTTTGCACCAGCTTTCAAAGACTTTATCTGACGTTCAATTGAATCTCCACCATATACGGTAGTTACCCAAACGCCTTTCTTATACTTAGCTAATTTCTTGATTTCTTCGGTTACTTGAACCGCTAATTCACGGGTTGGGCAAAGCACCAAACCTTGAACGTATTTATCGAAGGCGATAATTTTTTCAATCATCGGAATACCAAAGGCTGCTGTCTTTCCAGTACCTGTTTGTGCTTGTCCGATAACGTCACGACCTTCTAATAATGAAGGGATTGCTTCTGATTGGATTGGAGAGGCTGTCTCAAAACCCATATCAGCTACTGCTTTTTTAATATCTTCCGACACGGGAAGTTCATCAAATCTTAATCTTGCGATTTCACTCATGATTTTTTGTTCGCCACATCTAACGACATGAAGTAATGATTAGGGCATCGCCATGATGCTCCATTCGTTTCTGCGACTAATTTTTTTAAATTGATTGGTAATTACTGCTTTAATGATGCCCGAACATCCGTTAAAGCTCTGGGAGACCGACTGGAGGAGTTTTGAATTTTGAGTTTCGATTGCGGAGTTTTGAACTTGCCAATATTGAAACTAATATTTCGTATCCTCTTTGAAGAGATGCTTCGTGCCAACGAAGCGTACACAGAGACGTGCGGATGTTTTTGTACTAATTTTTCACAAAGGTACGTCAATCTTTTGTATTCGCAAATTTTTTTGGATTATTTTTAGAAAAGTTAAAATAAGTGCTTATTCATTTCTTTCAATAACTCTATCAATTTCGTTCATTTTCAAGAGTTTAATAGTTGCCTCGGCAATATCATTTCGAGCATAAATGACTCCATTTTCAAGTTCAAAATGCTCATTCCAATTATCAATTCTTGGATTGAAAAACCTAATATAGATTTTCTTAGGTAACAGCATCGTTCCAATATCACTCCCTTTATTATTGTTGCATGAAAAACAAGCATAAGCCAAATTGTCAAAACTTGTTGAGCCTCCATGTTTCAGACTAATTATATGGTCAATTTGATGTGGGATAAACGATATGTCATTTTCCATCAAACAATATTCACAACAATTGTTTGCTCTTTGAATAACACGTTTTTTAAGAGATTCTGAAATATAACGACTCATAAAACTATCCGTTTTTTAGCTCTTTTTTTAGCCATAATCATAATATGTTCAATGAGCATAAAACGGTCTAATTCAGTGTTCTCTTCATTACTTAATTCAGAAGTTTTCTTTTTATAGAGCAAATCTTCTACTCTGTTGATTACAGAGGTTGGAGGTCTAAAATTTAAGACATCTTTGGGATCTGGTGATGAAGTTATAAAGTCAATAATTTCATCGTAAGCTCTATATGTACTATTTTGATTCGTTCTTGCTGTCATACCTTTTTTATTTATACACAAATATAAAAAATATCAAACGAATAAAAAATACTTGATTTACCATCGTGTGAAAGCATACGAGTAATCCAAAACAAAAAATGCCAACGTTGAAAACATTGGCATTTTAAAAGACAAAATAACAGAGATTTTATTTACCTCTTTCGTTATAAATGTTTTGTAATTTGATTCCTACAAAAGCCGAAATGGCTAAAAGAATTATGAAAAATGCTGCTCCTGAATATCCCATGGTATTATTATGTTTTATTTTTTGATTTCTTTTTTTTGCAAAGATAATATCTGATTATTACAAAACTCCTTTTGTGGAGGGTAAAATATCTAAATCTTTGATTTCACGCTTTGTTGCCATTTTGATGGCTTTGGCGAAGGCTTTAAAAATGGCTTCAATTTTATGATGC
>JANPIG010000919.1:0-4527 GCA_031424875.1 Cytophagales bacterium | reverse complement strand
TGCCACGGATATTTCTTTCCAATTACTTAGTTGATAACTAATAATCAGTCACAAATAACCCATCACACTCCTTCTGTTCTTGAAATTACACTGATACTGCCATCAACTTCTAACACGGCCAAATCTACCTTAGAAATATCCGCAACTCCTTGTTTACGAATAGCAGCTTCTAATTCTGGAACGGATATGTCAGCCTCTGTCATAGCTTTCTTTTTCAATTTTCCCTTATAAATTAACATAGAAGGCTCTCCTTGAATAAGTTTATTGAAGCCTGCGTGTTTAAAAAGAACTTTTTTAAACACAAAGTTCAACAAAAAAAGTCCCGTTGCAGCCGCCAATCCGCCCAAAAGTGTGGTATCATCGCCCACCATAGCATTTTGAACGGCATTTGAAATGAGTAAAATAAAAACCAAATCAATGATGGATAATTGAGCAAGTTCTTTTTTTCCAAACAAACGAATAGCCGCAATGATAAATACATATACGGCTATTGCTTTTAAAGCTATGATTAAATATTGCATTTGTAGTTTATTTTGAAAATCAAACCTATACTTCAACCCCTTCTTCTTGCAAATATTTTCCAATGTTAAATAATTGACCATCAGTCAGTTCTATATCTTTGTTCCAGTCTCTAATAATCCAATCTTCTTCTTTTGTTGCAATTACTACTCTGTGCATTTTAGAGAAAATCCAGATAACTTTTTCTACTCCAAAATCTAATAATTTTTGGGTTTTCGTAAAAGTATATTCAAAGTCTTTTTCATCAGAAAGATCAATTCTTATGTCTATTTCAATGGCAATTTTAGGAGGAATGTCGATATAATTAACGTTAATTTTATTTGCAGGTAATGAATCTTTATCAAAAATATGAATATCACCAGATAAATTAGTTTTATGAGAAAGATGACTTCCTACTTCATTTGTTAAAAAATGATAATTTTTTCTACCTACTTGAAGATAAAGGATTTCTAAAATATACTGAATAATAAACGATTGTAAACCACTTGCACCCATGATATCTTCTATTTTTTTCTTTTTAGATAATACGTCTTTATAGCCCTTGTAATACAATTTTCGCCCGTCTATTATTTCATAAACGAGTGCTTCTGGTATTTCCTTTACTTTGGGTAAACGTACCAATTTGGGTTGTTCTATTTCAGCTACTAACATAGTTTTATCTTTGTATGATGCAATATAAAAAGACTTGACAAAATTGCCAAGTCTTTCGTTTAATCTCTATCTAAAATCATCCTCATCTTCATCAAATTTGAAATTATCTAAATCGAATAATGAAGCGGTTAAATCTTTGAATTGAAGTCCTTTCTCTAAGGTTTTCTTGGAGATAATAGAAAATTCTGAAAGCCCGTGCAATACAAATTCCATCATAAATAATTTCTCTCTGCCTTGCATGGCGGGATATACTTTTTCGATTAAATCATCCAAACCATCAATCGTTCTCAATCTTGCTGAATAATCATTGTCGGCACTATCGTTGAGAATATCCATCGTGTTGCCGTCCATAAACCAGTCGATGATGGGCTTATATGGATTTTTGCCAGCTTTGTCTTTTGCCGCTTTTTTGATTTTTTCGGGGTCTGGAAAGAAGTTCAAAAACTGCGTTCTGATTGCTTTACCGATGAGGTTTTGAGCCACAATCACGGGACCTTCTACTTCGCCTTCATAGACCAATTCCACCTTGCCACACACCGCAGGAATTACGCCCACAAGGTCAGCCACACGGACATAAGTTTTGTCTTCGCCATTCACCAAAGCCCGTCTTTCTGCCGCAGAAATAAGGTTTTCATAAGCTGAAATCGTCATACGAGCCGATACTCCCGACTTCGCATCCACATATTCAGAGGCACGAGCTTCGATGGCAATTTGTTCAATCAAATCGTCCATGATGTGGTTGGTTGTTACCATATCTTCTTGTCCGTCTTTGAGTTTCGCTTCTTGCAAAGTAATCTTTTTCCCAATCTCCAAAGTCTTGGGATAATGCGTAACTATCTGAGAATCAATACGATCTTTGAGCGGCGTAACGATTGAACCACGATTGGTATAATCTTCTGGATTGGCAGTAAAGACAAACTGAATATCCAAAGGCAATCGAATCTTGAACCCACGAATTTGAATATCGCCTTCTTGCAAAATATTGAATAACGAAACCTGAATACGAGCTTGTAAATCGGGTAATTCATTAATCACAAAAATACAACGGTGCGATCGTGGAATCAGTCCGAAGTGAATAACTCTTTCGTCGGCATAAGGCAATTTTAAGGTTGCCGCTTTGATGGGGTCGGCATCACCAATAAGGTCGGCAACGGATACATCAGGCGTAGCGAGTTTTTCGGTATAACGGTCGCTACGGTGCATCCATGTTACGGGCGTAAGGTCGCCGTGTTCGGCAATTAAATCTTTGGCAAAACGAGACAGCGGTTGCAAAGGGTCATCGTTGAGTTCAGAGCCTTTCACCACGGGAACGTATTCATCCAAAAGATTGACCATCAAACGAGCGATACGGGTTTTTGCTTGTCCACGAAGCCCCAAAAGATTGATATGGTGTTGAGAAAGAATGGCACGTTCAATATCTGGAATAACGGAATCCTCAAAACCCCAAATTCCTTCAAAAACCTGTTCTTTATTTTTGAGTTTATGAATAAGATTATCTCTGAGTTCGTCCTTAATTGTTTTTGGTTGATAGCCCGAAGCCTTCAAAGCACTGAGGGTATTGATTTTTAAAAGGTCGCTTGATTTTAAGTTTTTGTATTGCATTAAATGTTTGATTATTAATCGTTTATGTTCTTTTTATATACTCTTAGCCAATCTCTTTATCTCCGCCTTGGCTTCTTCCCAAGTAACGTCAGCTAATATTTCAAGGTCTTTTTGTAGGTCTGCATTACCAAAATAAGAAAGGCTTTTGTATAGAATAAATTCATCCAAACGCTTGAATTTCTGGAAATAGAATCCAAACATTTCGTCTAACGAAAATTGTTTTAGGAGAAAATATAAATCGTAAAAATCCTTTTTTGCACCTCTGTTTGAGATAGCTAATAATTTCATGGGAGCAATATCTTTGGCAGAAACCATCCGTATTCCATCAATCAATAAAGTATCATCTATTAAAGGATGTCGATAACGAAGAATATCTATTTTTACATCTTCAATATCACACTTCAAATAGTAATCTCGTGAATCCCAAAAGGTTACGTTTGAGAAATTGTCATTTATTTCTTTAAAAATTTGTTCAGTATCAACCTTTTCATCGCTAAATCTAAACAAATCAATATCCACAGAAATACGATGTCCAACCTGTAAAGAGAAGGCTGTTCCACCCACTAAATAGAAGTCTCTTAGCGAAGGTATTTCCATTAATTCTCTTAAAATTCCCAGAGTTCTTGGTTGTACTGTTTCGTAGTGAAGCATTGAAAGTCTTGTTCGGGTATATTGAAATAATTACTAAAAAAACTGAGCGTATATTTGTCAAGATAGGGTGATGTTATTACGGCTTCTTTAATTTTTTCTAAGCCAAAATATGCCTTAATTTTCTTCCATTCTTCAAAAGTACCTCTTTCAACTACTCGCAAAATTACTTCTTTCCAGTAAGTGCCGTACTCATTTTCGCTGATGGGATTATCCCAAAACAACGATTGTCTTAATTCCATGATTCTATTATTTAAATAATCAATTTATATTACAGCAGTATAAATGTAGAACAAATTGGAGAGAGAAAAGTTCTTGGAGCTTAATGCCATTTATATCGAGATTTTTATTTATTTTGCTTGAAAAATTCATAATAAAACTTAACTACAAATATGAATCAATTTTACACGCCAAGACTTTTAAAAGTTTTTGCTCTCATGTTAGTATTTTCAACGTTGCCTAACCTTAATTCAAAAGCTCAAACAACGTTTGCTATCACCAAACCTTTCACTGCAACAAACCAAGTTTGTATCAATTCAAGTAACTATAATAATATTTATTTGAGCTATGCCTTCTCTACTAATGTGGTTAATACTTCAGGGAATATTGTTAATCACTCTATCGAAATTTCCAATGATTTTGGATTAATTACTCCAAGAATTATTAGTTCCGCTTCTCCCAATTTAAATGTTATTTATGTTGGAAACGTGGTAATTAGCGGACAAAATTTACCCTTTGGGGGTGGTTATCGTATCAGAATACTAACTACAAATCCATCTGTTTATAGTGCTTTCAGCGACCCTTTTAGCATAGTGGAAGGGCCAAATACTCCGATTCTTAATCAAACAGGAAGTGTAATTTTATGCACTGGCACTTCACAAACACTCACAGTAACTAATCCAGATAATGCCTATACCTATCAGTGGCAAAATAATGGAACCAACATACCCAATGAAACCGCCATTAGTTATTTAACCAATTTAAGCGGTAGTTATTCCGTAAGAGTTACACGTTCAAACGGATGTACAACATCTTCCAATTCTGTTTACGTTTCTCAAAGTTCTTCCATCTCTACTAATATGTCTGCTCGAAGCGCCACTTCGGGTG
>JANPIG010000918.1:0-1767 GCA_031424875.1 Cytophagales bacterium | reverse complement strand
TTTAATTTTTGATTTCCAAAAGCCCCTTCAGGCTCAAAGTACCCTCAGCTACACTGATGTATCGATTCATTTTCGCAATGGACAAGAGCATTTTGAGTCCAAAAACTACGAAGCTGCACGAGCTGAATTCAATCTATATTTAGATGCTGACAAAGCACTATTAGAAAAAGAAGATGCCAATAAAGTATGGGCGGAATATTATGTTGTGATGTGTAGCCTATATTTGGGGTATCCCGAAACGGAATTATTAGCCCAGCGTTTCGTTAGAAATTATCCTGAGCATCCCGTAGCTGGAAATTTATATAAAGAAATTGGCAATTATTTTTTTGAACAAGGTGACTATTCAAGGGCAGTGGATTATTTAAAGAAAAGCCCAAAATCTGACGAAGAGGCACAATACCGCTTAGCTATTTCACATTTCTCATTACAAGATTACTCTGAAGCACTTTCAATTTTCAATGAAATAAAGGGAGGCACTTCTGAAAATTCAGTATCAGCTTCTTACTATGCAGGTATTATCAATTTTCGTGCGGGGCGTTATGCCGAGGCAATTCCAGATTTTAAAAAAGCAGAGCAGTCATCCAATTATCGTTCAGAAATTCCTGGTTGGTTAGCCCATAGCTATTATCGACAAGGTAAATTTGCAGAAATGTTAGCTTATACAGAGCCATTATTAAGAGAAAAAAACTCGGGTCGAAAATTAGAAGATGTGGCATTACTAACAGCGGAGGTCTATTTCCAACAAGCCAATTACCAGAAGGCGGCCAATTATTATACTATTTATAAAAATTACAAATCGCAGGGTATGTTGCCGGCTATAGCCTATCGTTATGGCTATAGTTTATATAAAACGGATCAATTTGGGCCAGCCACCGAACAACTCAAAAATGTAGCAGCGGTGCGTGATACTCTCGGTCAATACGCTTCTTTTATTTTAGGCATTTCGTATTTAAAAGCTAATAATCCTAATTATGCCCTTGGCGCATTTGACCAAGCACGCAAAAGTAACTATAATAAAGGAGTTACTGAAGATGCCGATTTCAATCATGCTAAAGTTTTGTTAGATTTGAATCGTGGAAATGAAGCAATTAAAGCATTTGAAAGCTTTTTACAGAAATATCCAAACACAAAATATGAAGACGAAGCTAATGAATTAATTTCAGAAGCTTATCTTACTTCCAATAATTACCAAGCAGCCTTGGAATATATTGAAGGACTTAAAAGAAGATCAACCCGTACAAATACCTCATATCAACGTATTGCGTATAACCAAGGCGTAAAGTTGTTCAATGATGAAAGATATGTTGATGCCATTCGTTATTTTGATAAATCGCTTTCTGCACCTGTAAATGCTGAAACGAAATATGCTGCTAATTTTTGGAAAGCAGAGGCCGTGTCAGCCGAGAAAAAATATGCCGAAGCCATTCCCATGTATCAATCACTGATTGCCTCGGTGGACAACACAACCCCAAATTTGGTTGATTTGCAAAACAGAAGTAGATATTCTTTGGCTTATTCATATTACAATACAAAGGAATATGATAAAGCAAACAGACTCTTTCGTGAATATGCTGACCGCATGAAGGCTTCTGGCAATTCATCGTCATATCAAGATGCAGTAGTTCGTTTGGGCGATACTTTCTTTGCACAAAAAAATTATGATCAGGCTCTTAAATATTATGACCAAGCCATATCAGGAAACCAAGTTGATGCAGATTATGCATCATATCAAAAAGGGTTGGTTCTAATTTTGAAAAATGATCCCAA
>JANPIG010000917.1:0-1203 GCA_031424875.1 Cytophagales bacterium | reverse complement strand
ATCATTGGTCGTAATCGGGTCTGGAATTTGTGGCGAAATTAGCTGTGCAATGTTCTTTAAAGTGCTATTAAAAGTGCTAATTTTCGCTTTATAAGTAAGCGTTTTTGTTTCACCTACTAACAAATTTTGAATCTGACTCGTAAGCGTATTCCCTTGATTTACAAAGTCTGAGCCGGCAGGCGTTCCTGTACTTACATAGGTCAATCCCGCTGGCAAAATATCTTTTACTGTAACATTGCTTTGAGCATCCGTTCCATTGTTTTTTACTTTGATTGAATACGTAATTACATCCCCAACGTTGAAAACAGAATCCGAGGCAATTTTATCAATCGACAAGTCCGCAGAACGTCCGTAAACGCTTGTACTGTCGGTATCGTCTTCACCATTTTGCGTTCCATTATTTGGACTTGAATCAATATCGAATTGGTCTGATTTTGTTACCTGAGCCTTATTTATCGTTGAAATATTAGAAATTAATTTCGCTTGATAAACAAATTCTTTTGTTGAACCAACTGGTAAATTTTGAACAATTCCTGTTAAAATACCTGCGTTATTTATCAAATCGTTAGAAGAAACAAAAGTCAATCCTGCTGGTAAAATATCTTTTATTTCAACATTTGTTGCTGTCGATTGTCCTGCATTCGTTACTTTTAAACGATACGTTAAAATATCTCCAATATTGAAAATCACTACTCCATTTATAGTGAATGATGTAGCGTTATCCACTGATTTTGAGAGACTTAAATCTGAAACCTGTGGTATTACGATAGCATCATCCGTATCATCCTGACCATCATTTACGCCAGTATTCGGTTGAGAATTAGGGTCGAATTGGTCGGATTTACTTATCTGTGCTTTATTGGTGATGGTCACAGGTTGGGAAACCCGTGCTACAAATGTCAAAACTCTTGGCGTTCCAACTTGTACGGTTAAAGGTGTTGAATTTGTTAAAGTATCACCAGATTTATTGAAATCTAAACTACTTACAAATTGCAAACCTGCTGGCAAAATATCCTTCACCTGTACGCCCGTAGCCACGTCTGGACCTGCGTTGCGAACCGTGATTGAGTAAGTAACAGTTTCGCCTACATTTGGTGCGGCAGGCGTTCCTGATGGATTACTGACTGATTTCTCTAAACTCAAATCCGCTTGTTGTCCTCCGATTATTACGCCACCCGTATCATCTTGACCGTCTTCCGTACC
>JANPIG010000916.1:0-12841 GCA_031424875.1 Cytophagales bacterium | reverse complement strand
TAATTGATAGCTCGCCAAGAAGTTTATTGCCATCGGTGACACGATATAATAACCAAAAAGAACGCCCAAAAAGAACAATAATGATACCCAAAAAACGGCTCCCCGAGCAGCACGAGCTTCTTTTACTTTCAAGCCAGGTTTTATGAAACGCCAAATTTCCCAGAAAAAATAAGGAAAGGCAAACAGCAAACCCACCATAATAGATTGGGAGAACGCCATCATAAATTGCCCCGACACCTCACGACTTTGGAGAATAAAAGCAGCAGGCTTGAAGCATAAACTTTCTATACTGGTTATGTCCGCTAAATTACACAACATTCTGTTTGTCCAAAATGTTGCCTTTGTGGGAGCCATAATTATTCCACCAAAAATTTCTTTTTGATAAACCCATGCAATAATTGTGAATACCAAAATAGAAATTATGGAGCGGATAATGTGCCAACGGAGTTCTTCTAAATGATCAAAAAAGGTCATTCCTTCGCCTTCTGCCTCATCTATTTCTTGTTCAAATTCTTGGTCTAATGCCATACTGTGTTTTTATATTAGGGTTGGATTATTCGTCCTATCTACCAAATTACGTTAATGATGTGTTTATAGTTTTCAATTTTTTTGATTATCCTACAAAGTTACATCAAAAACATAAAAAACCCCGACAACGTTTTGGATTGTCAGGGTTTTTATGAAATGTGTCGCTTATCTATACATACAAAGGAAACGCTTCCATCCATTTATTGATTTCTGATTTTACTGAACCGATAAATGTTTCGTTATCGTGGTTCATCAAAACGCTGTCAATCAACTCAACAATGTGCAACATTTCAGCTTCTTTCATCCCACGAGTGGTCATAGCAGCAGTACCTACACGCATACCCGATGTTACGAATGGTGATTTATCGTCAAAAGGAACCATGTTTTTGTTAATGGTGATATCTGCTTTCACCAACGTATTTTCTGCCAATTTACCTGTCAAACCTTTTGGACGTAAATCAATGAGCATCAGGTGGTTATCTGTTCCACCTGAAATGATTTTATACCCTTTATCCACAAAACCCTGAGCCATTACTTTAGCATTGCGTTGGAGTTGTTCAGCATAATCTTGGAAATTATCCGTTAAGGCTTCACCAAAAGCAATGGCTTTGGCAGCAATTACGTGTTCTAATGGTCCGCCTTGTGTACCTGGAAAAACACCACCATCTAATAAAGCCGACATCATTTTCAGTTCACCTTTCAAAGTAGTTAAACCAAAAGGATTCACAAAATCATTTCCCATCATAATCAAACCACCACGTGGCCCTCTTAAGGTCTTGTGTGTTGTCGTAGTTACGATATGGCAATGTTCCATCGGATTATTCAACAAACCTTTGGCAATCAATGCAGATGGGTGAGAAATGTCCGCTAATAGAATCGCCCCAATTTCGTCTGCGATAGCACGTAAACGTACATAATCCCAATCACGTGAATAGGCTGATGCCCCGCAGATAATTAACCTTGGTTTTTCCTTCAAAGCCGTTGCTTCTACTTTATCCCAATCAATCAGACCTGTTTCTTGCTCAACACCATAGAAAAAGGCTTGGAAATATTTTCCCGAAAAATTCACGGGTGAACCATGCGAAAGGTGCCCTCCGTGAGAGAGATTAAAACCAAGAATTTTATCGCCAGGGTTCAAAAATGAAAGGAAAACTGCCGCATTTGCCTGAGCTCCTGAGTGGGGCTGAACATTTGCCCATGCTGCTCCAAAAAGTGCTTTGGCACGATCTATAGCAATATTTTCGACTTTATCAACTACCTCACAACCACCATAATACCGCTTGCCTGGGAGTCCTTCGGCATATTTATTAGTCAAAACAGAGCCTTGGGCTTCCATAACTTGCTTTGAAGTAAAATTCTCTGACGCAATCAACTCCAAACCATACTCTTGACGGTGAGCTTCTTGATTAATCAAATTGAAAATTTCGAGGTCTCTTTCGAGCGTAAAAGTTGCTGTTCTCATGGAGTAATTTTGGAATTTTTTTGAAAGGACTTTAGAATTTTACAAAAAATCTTTTTATCCTTATAAAATCGTTGATTTTGATTGAAATTCTCTGTAAAAATAAGTTTAAAAAATGGAATGTGAAAGTTTTCTTTTGGGATTGGGGGAATAGAGATTGAGTAATTAGTAAATTAGGAAATTAGGGAGTTATCAAAGGATTTTTATGTATGTCATGTGTCTAAATAAAATGATTTTCTTACAGCCAAATTCCTATGTAACCAATTCCCTAATCCTTAACCACTAAATTCTGGTACAAATATTGATAATAAAAATCTACGTACCCGTAAAAAAAAAACATAACCCCATGAAAAACATCCTTTTTTGTATCTTACTTATAAAAACCACTATAAGTTTCTCATTTGCCATTCCCGCAAAGCCATTCAAATTATTAGCACTTAAAGACGTATCGTATCTTGATATTAAAGGATTTGATGAACAAAAAACCATCAAATCAGTATTGTTTAGGGCTTCTTTTATTGAACCAATCAAAACGATTAACAACTCAAGAATTTCATTCAAGATTGCTTTGGATGAAAATTACAAGGTTAAATTGACTTGGATAAGTGCCAATGGACATCAAGCTAAACGTTATATTATCCAAATCAGCCATGACAAGGAAACGTTTTATGATTTGAAAGAAGTGTTAGTATCGCCGAATCCTGAAGAAAAAATGTTATATACTTTCATTGATCCACGCTCTTATGTAGGTACGAAATATTACCGTATTATGGAGGAAGACGAAACGGATAAAATGTTCATTTATGCTGCTGTAAAAATGACCGTTGAAGCTATGCCAGCCCCTGCGGAATTGGTAAAATGTCTTCAAACTGAGGAAAATAACGTAATTCACATCAAAACAGCTGACAGTAGGTTAGTGCCAATATTAACAACTGACACGGGCATGGGAATTCCTTGCGATTATAAATACAGCGAAGCCACACAAACGGGTGTTTTGAAACCAGTTTATTATTTAGCAGGTGGAAATTATCACTTAAAAGTACGTTTAGGAAACAATGAATCAAAGTATATCGTAACGGTTTCGGATTTGGAAGGAAGTCAGTTTTAAAAAACGATAAAGGGTTAAAGGTGAACGACTTAAATATCTGAAATCTTTTCATAAAAATAGGTCTGTGCAAAAACACAGACCTATTTTTTTTGTCATTGTCAATTATCAATTATTTCTTAGCTTCCGCCACCACAGGTTGTGCATATTGCTTGGGATAAACCTCTTTTTGATACGAATCCCAATTGCCTCTTTTGTAATGGTCGTCGCCAAAGAAAGTGATTACTTGGTGAAATTGTTGAGCTTCTTGATATCCTGGTACAGGCTGAATCATATTAAACTTTTCATCTAAATATACAATAGTTGGGAAGGACATTTTTCCTTGTAAAAGTGCCACTCCTGCTTGATTATAACCATTTTGCCATATGTATTTTTGCGTACCAATCGTGATGGTATCTTTGATTTCAGCATCCAATTTTACAGCATAAAATTTCTCTTTCACAAAATCCGCTACACGGTTGTTGGTAAAAGTTTTTTGATCCATCACCTTGCACCAACCACACCAGCCTGTATATACATCCACCATGATTTTGCGGGGTTCTTTTTGGGTAGCGGCAAAGGCTTGTTCCAAAGTCATCCACTCAATTTTTTGTCCTTCATGTGAATTTGTTGAACCTGTTACTTGGGCTTTTCCCGTAAAAAGCGTTGAAGTAAATAGTAGAGTTAAGAAGAAATTTTTCATATTAATGATTATTTTTAACGTATTGACGGTCAATAATTTATTAGCTTTTAAACGTATATTTAGACAAAAATAATTCATTTTCAATTTGTTTTTACGTCAAAGTGAAATATTTCTGAAAACTACCTTTCGAAAGTAGGGGATTGAAACGAAAATTTAGCTAAAAAGGTTAATATTTAATAAGTTAAAAATTGGACGAAATCCTTCAACTTCGTCACTCATTCACTATTTTAAAACATGGCATCTTCAAAAAAAGAAAAGAGAGATAAATTATTTGAAGCCGAACAAAAAAGACGAGATTTAGGTTTTGGTACACAAATCAATGACCCAGATACTCGACTTTTAAATCGTGATGGCAGTTTTAATGTTAAACGGGAAGGAGGTAGCTTTTGGAGCCGTCTGAATCTTTTTCATCGTTTAATATCGTGTTCTTGGGGGCGTTTTTTGTGGCTAATTATAGCTTTTTATATTACCTTAAATTTTATTTTTGCAGGAATCTATGAATTAGTGGGTGTTGAAAATCTGCAGGGTTCAGACCTTTCTTCGCCTGGCAATAGGTTTATGGATGCCTTCTTTTTCTCTTCACAAACCCTTACTACGGTTGGTTATGGACGTATTGCACCCATAGGAATGTGGGCAAGTACTGTAGCTGCTGTTGAATCTTTGATTGGTTTAATGCTCTTTGCCTTAGCCACAGGTTTGCTGTATGGGCGTTTTTCCAGACCAATTGCTCGCATCATTTACTCAGAAAAAGCGGTTATAGCTCCTTACCTTGATATTACGGGTTTTATGTTTAGAATTGTGAACGAAAGAGCTAATCAACTTATTGATATTCAGGTGGAATTGGTGATGGCTTCCTTAGAAACTCAACCTGATGGTAAGAAAATAAGGAAATATAATGGGTTAAATTTAGAAAGAAATAAGGTAAATTTTTTTCCCACCAATTGGACTATCGTTCACGCCATTACTGAAGATAGCCCCATGTTTGGAATGAGTCAAGAGCAAATGCTTGAATTAGATATAGAGTTTTTGATTTTAATACGTGCGACTGAAGATACTTTCAACCAAACCGTGCATTCACGTTCATCTTATCATATTAGAGAGACAGTTTTTGGAGCAAAATTTTCGCCCATGTTTAGTGATAAAGAAGGTTCAGGCGTGGTCAATTTAGACTTATCAAAAATTTCTGATATTTATAATACACCGCTGGTAAGCGAGTACGTGCCTAGTGAGAAAGAGATGTAGGCATGATGCTCAATAAAATATTTAGGCAAACATACACTTCTCAAAAGTTCTTTTTACTTTCGGAAAGTTAAAGTACAGTATTAGGCAGAACTTCCGGAAAGTAAAAATAGAACTTTCGGGAAGTTAAAATACAATAATTTCAAAATGAATTTTAAATTAACTTCTGAATACAAACCTACGGGCGACCAACCACAGGCGATTGCCCAATTGATAGAGGGTATTCAAAACGGGGAACAAGCCCAAACGCTTTTGGGTGTAACTGGGTCGGGAAAGACTTTTACGATGGCGAATGTGATTAAAGAAATCAATCGCCCTACTTTGGTATTGAGTCATAACAAGACCCTTGCGGCTCAATTATACGGAGAATTCAAACAGTTTTTTCCTGAAAATGCCGTTGAATATTTTGTTTCATATTACGATTATTACCAACCCGAAGCCTTCATTGCTTCTACGAATACTTACATCGAAAAAGACCTTCAAATCAATGAAGAAATTGACAAATTAAGGCTTTCTACCACTTCTTCTTTGATGTCTGGGAGAAGAGATATTGTAGTAATTGCCTCTGTATCATGTATTTATGGTATGGGGAATCCTGATGAATACCGTAAAAGTATTCTCCGTTTTGGCGTTGGTGAAATCATTTCTCGCAATCAATTTTTATATCGTTTAGTAGAAATTCTTTATTCAAGAACTGAAGCTGAGTTCACTCGTGGAACATTTAGGGTGAAGGGTGATACCGTTGATATCAATTTGCCTTATGCTGAATTTGGCTATCGGATTATTTTCTTTGGCGATGAAATAGAAGCCGTCCAACGCATTGATACGGTTTCGGGCAAAAAACTTTCGGATGAAAAAATGATTGCCATTTTTCCTGCTAATCTCTTCGTAACGGGGCGTGATGTACTAATGAATGCCATTAATCACATTCAAGACGATTTGGTTTCGCAAATAAAATTCTTTGAATCTGAAAGTCGTTTGTTGGAAGCCGATCGCATTAAACAACGTACTGAATTTGACTTGGAAATGATGCGTGAATTGGGTTATTGCTCTGGTATTGAGAACTATTCACGTTATTTTGACCAACGAAAGCCTGGACAAAGACCCTTCTGTTTATTAGACTTTTTTCCTGAAGATTTCCTCTTGGTAGTAGATGAAAGCCACGCTACGATGCCTCAAATCAGAGCCATGTGGGGAGGAGACCGTTCCAGGAAAGAGGCTTTAGTGGATTATGGTTTCCGTTTGCCTTCAGCAATGGACAACCGCCCACTCACTTTCCAAGAATTTGAAAATATCACGGGACAGACCGTCTATGTGTCAGCAACCCCAGCAGATTATGAACTTAGGCGTTCGGAAGGTGTTGTGGTTGAGCAAGTTATTCGCCCAACCGGACTGTTGGACCCTGAAATTGAAGTTCGCCCGAGTATTAATCAAATTGATGATTTATTAGAAGAAATTCATGAGCGAGTGCAAAGGGAGGAACGAGTTTTGATAACGACTTTGACCAAGAGGATGGCAGAAGAATTGTCTAAATATTTGGAAAAAGTGGGGATAAAAGGACGATACATTCACTCGGAAGTGAAGACCTTGGAACGCATCGAAATCCTGCGTGAGTTGCGTATGGGCGTATTTGACGTACTGGTAGGGGTGAACCTTTTGAGAGAAGGTTTGGATTTGCCAGAAGTGTCATTAGTAGCTATTATGGATGCTGACAAAGAGGGTTTTCTCCGAGATATTCGCTCCCTAATTCAAACAATTGGACGTGCCGCCCGAAATGATCGAGGCAAGGTTTTGATGTACGCCGACCGCATGACGGGTTCCATGCAAAAGGCCATTGACGAAACCAACCGAAGAAGAGGAATTCAGATGGAATATAATTTGGCAAATGGCATTACGCCCAAAACCATTTTGAAGTCGAAAGAGAAAATTTTGGAGCAAACATCCATTGCAGATGTAATGGGCAAACCTCTCAGAAACGTCCAATACTACACCGAACCGCAAGAAATTCAAATGGCAGCCGACCCCGTAGTAGCATATATGACCAAAGATGAACTGGCCAAACAAATCAAGAAAGTACAGAATGATATGGAAAAAGCCGCTAAAGAATTAGATTTTATCAATGCTGCGAGATTGAGAGATGAAATGTTGGGCTTGAAGAAATTAATGGAAGAAAAATAAAAAAAAAGAAGTCTGACAAATTTCTAAAATTATTAATGGGTACCGCCAAGAACCAATTAACAAATATTTAGTCAATTTGTAACAGACTTCTTTAATTTAGAAAAATGATGCGTTAGTAATCAATAAGTTTTAAATAACTCTTCTCAGAGTTTTTCAAGCAAGGAAGCTATAAATAATTAGTACAACAAACCTTGATTTTCTTTCAAAAATCAAAGTGCGACGAGTGACTTATTTTTTAAAATGGCGGTCTTAAAAAAATCGTAATCTCGCCGCACCCTGACTATTAAATCTTCACAACTTATTGTGATTTACTTAAAATTTTATGATACAAATATATATTACCTATTAGCATTATTATTGTACGAAAATGAATAATTTATGTACGAAAATAAAATACTGTACATAAATATCAAATATAAGAGATAGCGTTTTTACTGAATTACTCTCACTGCCTTACTTTTAAATTGCATGGGCTTCACTCCCATTAATCTTTCAAACTGTCTTGAAAAATGAGTTAAGTTCTTGAAACCAACTGCATAAGCAGCATCGCATAGGTTATAGTTTTCTTCTGCAATCAATTTTTTGGCGTAATTGAAACGCCCTTTTTGATAGTAAACATAAAAACTATTTCCATACAATTTTTTAAATAATTCTTGAAATTTAACTCTATTTACACCCGCAATTTTAGCCAATTCATCTAAAGTAATTGCGTCATTAGAGAAGTCTTCCATCAATTTTTGCTCTGCTTGTCTGATACCCATAATTTCAAATTGAGTTTTCTCGGATATATATTCATTCTCATTCGGAAAAATAATTTTTAAACTATTAGTAATTAAACTTAAAACTATATTTATCTTTTCACTTTTTTCTAAATCAGAAAAACGATTCTTATTACTATTAAATTTATGCACTCCCATGTATTTTCCTAACTCCACAATCTTATTCTGAACTTCATTTATTCTAGAACGCAATGCCACATTGGTAATTGTATTCAAATCCATATACCAGAGCTCTTGTTTTAAAAAATCTTCGTTCAAAAATACAAACATCATTCTTACGTCACCTGTGTGCTGAATCCATGTTTCACTTTTATAAGTTTCGAAACCGTTATTTTTCCCTTTTATGAATTTTTCATGGTTTGCTAAAGAAATTTCTACATCCAGAAACATATCATCTTCATGGTTTCTCACGTACATCATACGTAGCCAATTTCTGGAATAGTTGGTTTGCATAGTTTGTTTAATACTTTCGTAATAACGAACGCTACTGTATATAGCCCAATTGTCATTACCTAAATCCAAAAGTTCCCTTATTCCAAGATCTCCGTCTTTACTTTTACATTCAATATCGCTTACTGATTCATTAAGCTGTTGCATTTCATGATATAAATCTACAGGATGCGTAATGGTTTGATAGACATATTCTTTCATAAGAGTTTGATGTTGACGAATCTCCACTAAACAATTTTATTTTTCATTTCTTTCAATGAATCACCAAAGTAATATCGAGTTTAACATACCTTATATTAATGAGTTAAATAAAATTGTTTAAATAAAAATTTGTGTATGTGTTAGTAATAATTTAATTAGTTAATGAGGAAAAAATATTTAAATTTTCAATACAAAAATATAAATAGTATTCTTTTATACAAAACAAAAATAGCGCCTTTTGTACTTATAAATAAATAATCAAAATATTTAATTAAACAAAAATTAATTCTGTTATCCACAGCAAACTCTATTCCTCACGCTTCTACCAAGTTTAACTCGTTCATAGAATTTTTCTGTATAGCGTTTTTTTATTAAAATCTAAATTACTTATCATATTTAATTTATATTTTAATAAGTCTTTTATTTTAAGTAAGCATGCTAAAATTATCATACCACTAATTACATAAACGAAAAAAAAAAGCAATTAAAATAAATTAAAATATATAAAGGTTTAAAATTTTAAAAAAAAATATGATCAATTAGGCCACAGAAATGAAATAATATATCAATATTTTTGTTTCTAAATATTATCCATTAAGTTTGCACCATCAAAACAAATCAATGAAAACAAGTTTCAAAAATACAGCATGGTGGTGGCAATTGACAAAAGTCGATTGAACAGTATCATTTTGTATTTTCGTTAAAAAGATATATTCTTACGGAAAGGCTTACTGTTCATCAGTAAGCCTTTTTTTTATCAATTAAAAATAAGTATATGAAAATATTAGTCTTAGATAATTATGATTCCTTCGTCTATAATTTGGTTTATATCTTAAAAGATTTGGGCAATAAAGTAGATGTATTTCGCAATAATGAAATTACTTTGGAAGAAGTGGGGAAATACGACAAAATTTTACTTTCGCCAGGACCCGGTATTCCTGAAGAGGCAGGGATTCTCCTGGACGTTATCCGTGAATATGCTCCAACGAAATCCCTTTTTGGGGTATGTTTGGGACATCAAGCCATTGGTGAAGCGTTTGGAGCAAAATTGCACAATATGGGTGAAGTGCTACATGGCGTAACGACTAAATGTATCATCACTGAGCCTTCAGAAACCCTTTTTCAGGGTATTCCTACTACTTTTGATGTATGCCGTTATCATTCATGGACGGTTGTTCCCGAAACCATGCCTGAAGACTTGAGAATCACGGCAATAGATGAAAATAATTACGTAATGGCAGAAGCTCATACCCGCTATGATGTACGTGGAGTTCAGTTTCACCCAGAGGCGTATTTGACTCAATTTGGGGTAAAAATGGTAGAGAATTGGGTGAAGGGTTGAGGTTCGAGTTGTTGAATTGTAGAGTTGTTGAAAGTACAATCAATAACTCCACAATTTAAACATATTTGGCACTAATTTCAACAATTCAAATCTCAACAATTCAACAATTAGTTTGATGAAACAATACTTACAAAAACGAATCTCAGGCGAAGTCCTCAGTAAAAATGAAGCCCAAGAAGCCCTTTCTATTATTGCGAAAGGAGAAGCAAATAATAGTCAAATTGCCTCATTTTTAACTACTTATATGATAAACTTCATCACGGCAGATGAATTAGAAGGCTTCCGTGATGCTATGTTGGACTTGGCTTTGACCATAGATTTATCAGAATTTTCTCCCATGGATGTATGTGGGACGGGCGGTGATGGCAAAGATACTTTCAACATTTCCACAACCTCATCTTTTGTGGTATCTGGGGCAGGACAACACGTAGCAAAACATGGCAATCATGGTGTTTCATCTTCAGTAGGTTCCTCTACGGTTTTGGAATATTTGGGCGTAAAATTTACTAATGACGAAAGTTACCTAAAAGCCAAAATTGAAGAGGCTGGCATTTGTTTTCTTCATGCCCCTTTGTTTCACCCAGCCATGCGTTTTGTAGGACCGATTCGTAAAGAAATGGGCATGAAAACTTTTTTTAATATGCTCGGACCAATTTTGAATCCTGCCAAAGTAGAAAAACAAATCACGGGCGTTTATAGTCCAGAAGTATTAAGCCTTTATGGAGAATTATTCCAAAAAACGAATAAGAATTTTGGAGTTCTTTACGGCTTAGATGGCTACGATGAAATCTCTCTAACCTGCGATTTTGAATTGATTACCCAAAAAGGAAAAGAAACCATTTCGACAGAACAATTGGGTTTTACAAAATGTATTCAACTTGATTTAGAAGGTGGAAATAACGTAGAAGAATCAGCCAAAATCTTGGTAAATATCTTACAAAACAAAGGTACAAAAGCCCAAACAGAAGTAGTATTAGCTAATGCCGCCACCGCACTTTATTGTGCAGATAATGATTTGAGCCTTGCAGACGCAGTTTTGAAAGCAAAAGAATCATTGGAAAGTGGAAAAGCCTTAACTTCGTTTAAAAAATTTATACAGCCCTAAGCTATGAGCCGTGAGCAATGAGTTTTTCTTTAGATTCATCATTGCTCAATGCTCACAGCTAAACATGACCATTTTAGATAAAATAATTGCTCGAAAAATAGAAGAGGTTGCAGAGCGAAAAGCCTTGGTTTCAGTAAAAGATTTAGAAATGAAAGGCTATTTTGCCAAAAACACTAACTCTTTGAAAACCAGTTTATTAAACCCTACTTCGACTGGAATAATTTCAGAATTTAAGCGTAAATCTCCTTCAAAAGGCATCATTAATGCCAATGTTACACCCCAAGAAGTTACTCGTGGTTACGTCCAAGCAGGTGCAGCGTGTTTGTCGGTTTTAACGGATATTGACTTTTTTGGGGGGTCAGATAGTGATTTTCTCGAAGCCCGAAAAGCTAACCCTACAATTCCCATGATTCGCAAGGATTTTATGATTGATGAATACCAAATCATCGAAGCAAAATCGCTGGGAGCAGATGTCATTCTGTTGATTGCAGCGAACTTGAGTCCTGAAAGAGTGAAAGAATTAGGAAAATTGACGAAGGAATTAGGCATGGAAACACTCTTAGAAATTCACGATGAAGAGGAGTTAAACAGAAGCTTTTGCGAGTATATAGATGTAGTGGGGGTAAACAACAGAAATCTCAAAAATTTCTCAGAACAAAACGTTAATGCTTCCTTGGAATTGGCTGATAAAATTCCTGCTAATTGCATCAAAATTTCAGAAAGTTGTATTTCGGAAGTAAAAACTATAAAACTCTTAAAATCAGTAGGTTATAAGGGTTTTTTAATAGGAGAAACTTTTATGAAAACTAAAAACCCAGCAAAGGCTTTGGCTGATTTTATTAAGCAATTATAACAACTGTACATGACAGTTTGTTTTCAGAATATTACCAACAAATACATCCAACAATTAGGTAAAATAGGCTAATAACAAATTGCTGAATTTTCATTAAATTTGTTTATGAATATTAGCCATCCAATAAGATTATGAGACTAAAAATTTGCGGAATGCGTGAGGCAGAAAATATTCGCCAAACCCTAACCCTACAGCCCGATTATTTGGGTTTTATCTTTTATGAAAAATCAAGTCGATTCGTAGGTGATGAATTGGATGAAAATTTGTTAAACTCCTTTCCATTTACTACCCGTAAAGTAGGAGTTTTTGTAAACGCAACAGCGGCTTATATCTTGGAAAAAGTCAAAAAATATAATTTAGACTATGTACAATTACATGGAGAAGAGCTACCTGATTTTTGTAGAAATCTAAAACTTAAAGGTGTAAATGTTATTAAAGCATTTTCAATAGATGCTGATTTTAGTTTCGGGAAATTGCAAAATTACAAACCCTATTGTGATTTCTTTTTATTTGATACTAAAGGTAAAGAAATGGGAGGGAACGGCCTAACTTTTGATTGGTCACTTTTGAATAAATATGATAATGAAAAACCATTCTTTTTAGCAGGGGGGTTAGATTTAGAAAATACCCATAATGCTTTAAAAATCAAAGGGTTAAGAATACACTCATTAGATGTAAATAGTAAATTTGAAATAAGTCCAGCCCTAAAAAATATTGAAAAATTAGAAGAATTAATGAGGGTTTTAAAGCCGGAAGAGGCAATTTTAGTATAAATTATGACACTTACAGAATCAATATACAACGTAAACGAAAAAGGATATTACGGACAATTTGGCGGAGCTTTTATTCCCGAAATGCTTTACCCAAACGTGGAAGAACTACGGGTTTCGTACCTTAGCATTATCGAAGAACCTACTTTT